>NZ_NFIO01000009.1:0-111051 GCF_002159425.1 Alistipes sp. An31A | reverse complement strand
CTCTCCGCTCTGTCCCCTCTCCGCTCTGTCCCCTCTCCGCTCTGCCCCCTCTCCGCTCTGTCCCCTCTCCGCTCTGTCCCCTCTCCGCTCCGTCCCCTCTCCGCTCCGTCCCGTTCCCGTCCCGTTCCTGTCCCCGTCCCCTCTTTTGGCGGGGCGCCGCTTCGTCGCTTTTTTTCGGTCCGAGGGTTGAAAAACCGGAAAAATTGTTTAGATTTGTGATATCAAAATAATATCATCATGAAAAACGACAACTTTGTCTATTCCGGTTGGAAGACGCGCGGTCTTCCCATGCTGCTTGTGACGCTGGCGCTGCTCGGCGTCGGCATCTGGCTGGTAATCGAGGGCGGCATCCGGCTCGACGCGCAGCTGAGCGGTGGCGGCGGCCTGCTCGCTGCGGGCATCGTGCTCTGCCTCGCGGCGGCGCTTTCGTCGGGCGGCTTCATGCTGCTCGAACCCAACGAGGCGCGGGTGATGCTCTTCTTCGGCCAATACCGCGGGACCTTCTACGAGACAGGCTACTGGTGGGTCAACCCCTTCCTCTCGGCCAAGCAGATTTCGCTGCGGCTCCGCAACCTCAATGCCGAGCCCATCAAGGTCAACGACAAGTGCGGCAACCCCGTCATGATAGGTCTCGTGCTCGTCTGGCGCATCAAACGCGATGAGGTCTACCGCTCGGTCTTCGAGATTGACGCGGCCCCCGCAACGCCCGGCGGCAACGTCTCTGCAGCGGCTCGGATGACGGTGCTGGACCGCTTCGTCGGGGTGCAGAGCGATGCGGCGCTGCGCCAGGTGGCCGGGCTCTATGCCTATGACAATACGGGCGTTGAGGCGGGTGAGCTCACGCTCCGCTCCAACAGCGAGGAGATTAACGCGCAGCTCGAGCAGACGTTGAACGACCGCCTGGCGATGGCCGGCATCGAGGTGGTCGAGGCGCGCATCAACTACCTGGCCTACGCCCCCGAGATTGCCGCCGTCATGTTGCGCCGCCAGCAGGCCGACGCCATCATTTCGGCCCGCGAGAAGATTGTCGAGGGGGCCGTCACGATGGTGCGCATGGCCCTCGAGCGCCTTTCCGAAGAGGAGGTGGTCGAGCTGGACGAGGAGCGCAAGGCCGCCATGGTCTCGAACCTGCTCGTGGTGCTCTGCGCCGATGAGGCGGCTCAGCCCGTGGTCAATGCCGGGACGCTGCATCATTGAGTAAGGTAACGATGTCCAAGAGTCAGGATACCAGAAGTTTCGTGCTGCGTGTCGATGCCGCGGCGATGGAGGCGCTCGAAGCGTGGGCCGACGACGAGTTCCGCAGCATCAACGGCCAGCTGCAGTGGATTCTTGCCGACGCCCTGCGCCGCAGCGGGCGGCTGCCCGGGCGGCGGCGTGCGCGGAGCGGCCGCGGCGTTGCGCCGGAGGAAGTTGCGCCGGTTGAGGCCGCGCCGGAGGGAGCTGCGCCGGAGGGGGCCGCTTCGGACGGGTCGGTGTCGGCCCGTGCCGGAGCGGAAGGAGCCGGAGCAAACAGTGCCGCGCCGGAGGGGACTGCGTCGGTTGAGGCCGCATTGGAGAAACCCGCGCCGGCCGGGACAGGCACGGAAAACGCCGTGCCGGAGGGAACCTGTCCGGCTGCGGACAAGGCAAAAAGCGAGGCAAAAAACGAGACCCAAAGAAGCAATAGATGAAGAGTCGTGAATCATATGGCGCTTTTGCGCCGGAGCGCATACGGGCCTTCGTGCGCAGCCGCCTGTGGTTGGCCCTGCCGGCCGTTGCGGGGGTGGGCTTCGGCTGCTTGTGGCTCTATCGGCGCTATGTCGAGGGGCTTCCGGCCGGCGATGCCGTCCTCAAGGGGGCCTTCTATGCGCTGACGCTCGCCCTTTGCTGGGCCATCGGCATCTGGGGCGCAACGGCCCCCGAGGTTGAATCCGACCGCGAGGAGGCTCCGCGCGGTGCATCGCGGCGCGCCTTGATGTTCTGTGTGCTGCTCCTTGTGGCGCTGGTCTGCCTGCGTCCGGTGCTGGCGTGGGCCGCGGGTGAACTCTCGCCCGTGCAGGGAGGCTTCTCCCTCCTGCTGCGGCTGCTGGCGGCTGGGGCCGTGCTGCTGCCCATGTGGCTGCACGAGCGGTTGAAGTGACGCGCCGCAGAGGCCGACAAGAGCCATAGAAGCCGACAAACCCGGCCAAGGGCTGAGAGCCGCTGCCGAGGGCTGACAAACCCGGCAAGAGGGCTGGAAAAACGGCCGAGAGGGCTGGGAAATACGGCCGAGAGGCTGACAACCACGGCCGTGGGCTGAGAAACCCGGCAAGAGGGCTGGAAAATACAGCCGAAAGGCTGACAAACACAAAAGGAGGGCGTTCCGTGCGGAACGCCCTCCTTTGTTGTGTGGGTTGGACGGTGCGGCTCAGTTGACCTTGCGAATCGTGCCGCTCCATACCGAGCGAATCGTGTTCTTCGGGTCGGCGTCGTCCTTCATCTCGTACTGGATTTCAACCTTGCCATCCTCCAGCTCGGTGATTTCGATGGTGCCCTCCGTTGCGGGTGCGCCGATGTACTGGCTGGCGCTGAAGTCGTAGTAGAGGTAGGGCCACGTACCGCGCTTGACGGCAAACTCCTGGTATCCGGGGATGAACTCGCCGGCCTGTGGATTGTCGGGGTCCTTCGGCGTGGTGTAGGTGCCGGCAATCGAGGTGGCACCCTCGGCGGCCAGCACGTCGAGCTGGAAGGCCTCGTCGGTGGTGTTGTTGTCTACCAGAATCTCGAACTCGGTGGCTCCCTCGAAGTAGCTCGTGTAGGTCCACACGCGGCACTCCGAAGCATCATCCGGATTGAAGAGCACGGTCTTGTCCTCGTGCAGGATGCTCAGCCAGTCGCCCGCAGGCTTCTCGGGTGCGTTGTCGATGAAGTTGACATCGCCCATCGGATAGGTGCCCTTGATGGAGACACCCTCGGGCGTGGTGACGTCGACGATGAACTCATACTGGCTGCCCGAGCGCTTCACCTCGATGGTGCCCTCCTGAGCGAAGCCAATCAGCGGCGTCTCTTCGAGCGACTCGACCTGCTGGAGGTAGGTGCCGTAGTAGTAGACGTAGCCCATCAGGTTGAAGGTCGAGCCCTGGGTGAAGGTCATCGGCGAGACGTAGTCGTTGCTCGGCGAGTAGACGCCCTCGGCCAGCACCATCTCCTCCTTGCTCGAAAGGGGCTTCGAGAGCAGGTCGATGGTCAGCTGGTGGCCGTGTGCCAGGTAACCGCCCTCGACGGTGCCCTCCTGGAGCCTGATGGTGTAGCGGTCGCTCTCGTCGCCGGTGTACTCCCAGGTGGCCGAAGCCGAGGTGAAGGTGACATTGACCGGTTCGCGGATGACCGGTGCGCCGCCCGACGGGTCGGTGCGGTCGACGAAGGCGAGCTCACCCTCGTAGGTGAATGCGAAGTTCTCCTCCTCGGTGCCCACCACGAAGGTGCCCTCGATGAGGTATCCCTTCTGCGTGTGGAGAACCGTGATTTCGCCCTCGACGGGCTTGCGGTAGGCGATGGTGCCGTCCTGCTTCTTTTCGCGGGCCCACGTGTAGTCGGGGTTGGCCGTGCCGGTGGTTGCGCCGCTCTTGAGCGTATAGGTGCCCTCGGGCAGCCGGGCTGCCGAGGCGTCCTGGCTGGCCTGGCCGTAGAGGTCGAGGTAGAGGATGATGCCCGGTTCGGTGGGAACCTGTTCGCCCTGGTCGTCGATTTCGAAGGGAACGTTGCTCAGTCCGATGTAGTAGTTGGCCGAGCCGTCGCTGCCCGTGCCGCCCTGATAGGTGGCGTCGGTGACGGTCGTCAGCGTGAAGGTGTCACCCGTCGAGGGTTCGGGGTCGGGCTCGCCCTGCGTCTCGCTCACGCAGCGCACCGAACATCCGGCCGCACGGTTCGAGCTGCTCTGCGGATTGAGGTAGGCGGCCAGGAAGTTGAGGATGTAGGAGTACTGCTCCTGCGTGGCGGTCGAGGTCCAATAGGAGGCCTGTCCGCCCACGAAGCTCCAGGTGCCCGATGCGGCGCCGCGGTTGCCGGCGGCGGGGTAGTAGCCCAGCAGTGCGTGGCGGCGTCCGAAGGCGGCCTCGTCGTAGATGAAGTTGGCCTCGTTGACCCCCTTCCAGCTGCCGTTGCGCGGCACGCGCCATCCCGGAGGGCAGGGGTCGAAGAGCGTCTTGCCGCCGTCGGCCGCCGTCTCCCACAGACGGTTGTTCTTGGCCGTACCGTCGGCCGTCAGCCGGTCGTAGTAGTCGTCGCCGATGCGGGTGCCGTAGTAGAAGGTGGTGGGGTGCTCGACGGCATTCTGCAGGTTGTTCGAGGCGGTCACCTGCTCGTTGGCGAAGAGGTCGGTGGCTGCCGTTCCCGAGGCGTCATAGACCGTGATGTCGTTCAGGTCGTTCCATCCGGCGCCCGACGGGAAGGGGTCCTTGCGTCCCCACTGGTAGACGAAACCCTTGGCCGAGCCCGTCTCGTCGTAGTCGTCGCTCAGGGCGCCCAGGTTGCGCGTCATCCAGCTCAGTCCGTTGAGCTTCGGAGCCTGCGACGAGGGGTCGTAGTCCGTCACCCAGATGTGCTAGCTCCAGAGTATCCTGCCGTCGGCGTCGCGGACGGCGATGAGGGCGTTGCCCTGCCCTTCACCGGCCGTGAAGTGGACGCGGCCCTCCTCGAGGCGGACGTCGGAGAGCAGCGCGGGGGCATCCTGCCACAGCAGTGCGGCCGACGAGGGGGAGAGCTTCGTGGCGGCGAACGGTTCGGTCGATACGCCGTTGCCCATTACGGTGACGTCGAACGAATATGCGCCGGCGCCGTGCACCAGATAGCTGTTGGCGCATCCCGCAGCGCTCAGGTCGCTGCCGGTCGTTGCAGGGGGTGGTGTGGGGTTGGTTTCATCGTTCTTGCATCCGGTTGCAAACATCAGCGCAACCGAACACATCAGCAGCAGAAGTTGTTTCATGGAATAAGATTTTTAAGGGGTTTTGATGGGGTGAAAAAAACGTCGGACCGAACCCTGGCGGGCATTGATTTCTTCGGTTCGTCGTTCTTTTGGGTCTTGCGGGTCTTGTGGGTCTTGCTTGCTCTCTCTCGGTTCTCTCTTCGGCTCTCGGCCGGCTCTTTCTCGGCTCTCTTGCTCTCTCTTCAGTCTCTCGGGTTTTGATGACGAAATTATAAATACGCCGACGTTTGCAAATATTTTAATATGAAAATGCGTGTTATTAATAATATTTTTTATCGTCGGGGTCTGCCCGTTTTGGGGGTTTCGAAGTGCAGACATTCTGGTTTCGAGTGCTTTCGACCACTCTGCTGCAACCCTTGCGTTCTGTTCCGTGCTTACGGTGCGGCGGCCCGGAAGAGCGGGCAGCGGAGGTCGTACCGGTCGTGCCGGTCGTGCCGGTCGGGCCGCGGAGGGGCGGGGCGGAGGTTTTGGGCGGTCGTGCCGGGCGGTGGATGGAGGGGCGCCGAGCGGTAGCGGAGGTTTAGCCGGGCGGCGGATGGAGGGGCCGGCGGCTGTCTTGGACGGAGGCGGAGGCGTGTCGGGCGGAATGGCCGGATTGGCGGTCTCGGACGGTCGTGTTGGGCAATTGTCGCGCCGGACGGCGGATGGACCGGGGGGGCGTGGGCGACCTCCTCTGCCGCATGCGTGCCGTTGGAGCGTGCCCGTGTCCGTGCCCGTGTCCGTGCCCGTGTCCGTGCCCGTATCCGTGCCCGTGTCCGTGCCTTCCCGCAAATCGGATGTCCGCCGCGGAAAAACGGCGCCGAAACTTGTCTTTGCCCGCACGAAAGCGTATCTTTGAGGGTCACTAATGCATCCTGTCCTATGAAAAAGATTGTCGTCTTTACGGGAGCCGGCGTGAGCGCCGACAGCGGGCTGGCCACCTTCCGCGACTCCGACGGCCTGTGGGCCAACTACCGCATCGAGGAGGTCTGCACCCCCGAAGCGCTGGCGCGCGACCGGGCCAAGGTCATCGGCTTCTACAACATGCGCCGCCGCGAGCTGCTCGAAAAGCAGCCCAATGCCGGCCACTACGCCATTGCCGAGCTGGAGCGCGACTTTGCGGTCGAGGTGGTGACGCAGAACGTCGACAACTTCCACGAACGGGCCGGTTCGACCCATGTGACCCACCTCCACGGCGAGCTGATGAAGCTCCGCTCGGAGCGCAACCCCGACCTCATCGTGCCGATTGAAGGGTGGGAGCAGCCGCTCGACGCCAAGGCGCCGGACGGTGCGCTGCTGCGTCCCCACATCGTCTTCTTCGGCGAGCCGGTCCCGATGTTCGAACGGGCCGTCGAGCTGGTGCGCGGGGCCGACGTGCTGATTGTCGCCGGCACCTCGCTTGCGGTCTATCCCGCCGCCTCGCTCGTGCGCTACGTGCGGCCCGAGGTTCCGGTCTATCTGGTCGACCCGGGCAATCCCGACACGGCGTGGATTCGCAATCCGCTGACCCACATCCGCGAGCGTTCGGCCGTCGGCATGCCACGTCTGGTCCGCCAGCTGCGCGAGGCGGAGCATGCCCGGCAGGCAGGGAAGTAGTTGCGCGTCCCTCTGCGGCGGCCCGGCGGAGGGGCATAATTGCGCGTCCGTCGGCGGTCCGTCCAGCCGGAGTGTATGCCCGGACGCAGCCCGATGGGATGGCCCGGCAGGCGGGGGAGCCCGCTGAAACCATTCGCCCGCGGCTCGGAAGAGGGGAGCAATAGCGCGTCCGCCCGCGGCCCGGAAGAGGCAGCCCGTCGGAGCTTACCCGGTGACGCTGCGGCCCGGCGGGTGGGGGAGTCGTTGTGCGCCTCGTCAGTGGTCCGGGAGGCGGCGCCCGCAAAACTCGTCCGCCCGCGGCCCGGCCGGAGTGCATGCCCGGAGGCAACCGCCGGCCCCAACCCCTTCCGTGGCAGACCGTCGGGGCTTACCCGGTGGCGCTGCGGTTCGGCAGGCGGGGGAGTAATTACGTGTCCGTCTGTGGCCCGGCAGGGTAGCTCGAAGGGGCGACCCGGCGGGGAAATGCAGTCCGGGACGTCGGCCCGGCATTATCTCTTCGCCCGCGGCCCCGCGAAGGCGGCTCGGCAAAGGCAGCCCGGCGAAGGCGGCCCGGAGGGGTTTACCCGGTGGCGCTGCGGTCCGAGGGTGGAAGAGTAATCGTAGTCAGTCTGGGACCTGTGGGGGTGTGCCCGTCTGCGGTCCGGCCAGAGTGCGTGCCCGGAGGCAACCGCCGGCCCCAACCCCTTCTGCGGCAGCCCGTCAGGGAGCGCACGGCCGTGGCCCATGGAGCGGATCCCTCGGAGCGCTCCCCCGCAAAAATCGCACGGCCGTAGCCCATGGCGCGGACCCCTCGGGACGCTCCCCGGCAAAAATCGCGCGGCGGGCATGGCTTTTGCCCTCACCTTCGCTATCTTTGCGGCCGGAACGGGCGGGGCCTCTCCGTCCGCCTCTAAATCTGCACACACTATGACCGTCTCTTTCGTCATCGAGATGCTCGGCACGCTGGCCTTCGCCATCAGCGGCATCCGGCTCGCTTCGGCCAAGAAGTTCGACTGGTTCGGCGCCTACGTCGTGGGCTTCACCACGGCCATTGGCGGCGGAACGCTGCGCGACGTGATGCTCTCGACAACCCCCTTCTGGATGCTTGACAGCGTCTATCTGGTCGTCACGGCCATCGCCCTGGGCATCGTCATCGCGCTGGGGCGCTACCTCATCCGGCTCAACAACACCTTCTTCGTCTTCGACGCCATCGGCCTGGGGCTCTTCACGGTCGTCGGCATCGAGAAGACCCTCGCGGCCGGCTTCCCGCTCTGGGTGGCCGTCATCATGGGCACCATCACCGGCGCGGCGGGCGGCGTGCTGCGCGACATCCTGATTAACGAGGTGCCGCTGATTTTCCGTAAGGAAATCTATGCGCTGGCCTGCGTCTTCGGCGGCGTGGTCTTCTGGCTCTGCGGCCACCTCGGCATCGGCGGCGCCGCGCTGCAGGTCATCACCGCCGTGGCGGTCATCGCGGCCCGCATCGTGGCCGTCTACTTCGGGCTGAAGCTCCCGACGCTCCGCGCCTCCGGCTCCCAGGAGCCGTAGGGGAGGCCGCAGCTCCCATCCGCTGACAGAGAAAAGAGCGGGAAGGCCGTCGCCTTCCCGCTCTTTTCGTTTCGCTGACACCGCCCCGCCGGGAGGCGTGCCGCCTATTTCCCGCCCTCGGCCGCCTTGTCGGCAAAGTAGAGGTCCAGCAGCTCCTTGGCCGCCACGAACGACGAGATGCGCGCGTCGAGCACCCGCTGCTCGTAGTCGCCGATGCGGCTCTCGATGGCCGGGTCCTGGTAAAAGGAGTTGCGCAGCGCCTCGTTGATGGATTCGTACATCCAGTACTTGTTCTGCCGGTTGCGGTTGTGCTGGAAGTAGCCGTTGCGCTCGGTGTGGTCGAGGAACTCCTCGACCCCCTTCCACACCTCCTCGAGCCCCGTGCCGTCGACCGACGAGCAGGTGTAGACCTGGGGCCGCCACTGCGATTCGGGTACGGGGAAGAGGCGCAGCGCGCTCTGGAACTGGGTCTTGGCCAGCTCGGCCTTGTGGACGTTCTCGCCGTCGGCCTTGGTGATGACCATCATGTCGGCCATCTCCATGATGCCGCGCTTGATGCCCTGCAGCTCGTCGCCGGCGCCTGAAATCTGCAGCAGCATGAACATGTCGACCATCGAGTGGACGGCCGTTTCGGACTGCCCGACGCCCACCGTCTCGATGAAAATCACGTCGAAGCCCGCCGCCTCGCACAGTACGATGGTCTCGCGCGTCTTGCGTGCCACGCCGCCCAGCGAACCGGCCGAGGGCGAGGGGCGGATGAAGACGTCGGGGTTGTGGCAGATGCTCTCCATGCGGGTCTTGTCGCCCAGAATCGAGCCGCCGCTCCGCTCCGACGAGGGGTCGATGGCCAGCACCGCCAGCTTGTGGCGCAGCGAGGTGACCATGTTGCCGATGGCTTCGATGAAGGTCGACTTGCCGGCGCCCGGGACGCCCGTGATGCCGATGCGCACCGACTTGCCGGCGTGGGGCAGGCAGCGTTCGATGATTTCCTGCGCCTGGGCGTAGTGTTTCGGGTTGCTCGACTCGACGAGCGTGATGGCCCGCGAGAGAATCGTGATGTCGCCGCGCAGGATGCCCTCGACGTATTCGTCGGTGGTCAGCACGCGCTTCTTGCGCCGTGTGAAGTAGGGATTTATGATGGGCTGGTCTTCAACACCTTCGGCTACGTTGAGCGCGCTGTCGTGATGAGCGTCGCAGTACTCCTTCTCGTAGTGGTTTATTTTGGTGAATGACATGCGGTTGTGTTTTATTAATAGGTATGTGAGATTGCGTTCCGTCAGAGGTTCCGGTCGATGTCTTCCGGCGTCAGCTGCAGCGTGTTGCCCAGCCACAGCACGCGGTTGCGCGCGTTGGTGAGCACCCCGAAGGGGACATAGTCGACCTCGAAGGCCGAGTAGTTCTGCCCCGAGGGGTCGAAACCCACGCCGGTGACCTCCGAGACGTAGGGTGCCAGCCGCTCCGCGACCGCTTCGGGCGCTTCGCGGGTGACGATGATGACCCGCAGACGCCTGTCGGCATGGCGGACCAGCTCGCGCAGCCGGTCGAGCGAGGCGAGCCCCGAGGGGTTCGACGAGTGGTAGAATTCGATATAGGTGAGCGGAGCCGACGCAGGCTTGCTGTCGGCGAGCCATGTGGCGATTCGGAGCTCGGGGGCGCGCTTACCGATGAGGATGCGCTGCGCGTGCGCCGCGTTGCACCATGCCAGCGGAAGCAGCAGACAGAGGAGTAGGATTTTTTTCATGGCCTGCGGGTTTATCCGCAAGCGAAGATACGAATTATTTGTCAGATGGAAGCACATTCGGCGAATATCTTGCGAAAATCGGGCCGCGGCGCATCCCGGGAGGGGGGAATATGTTCGGGCCGGTCGCATCCCCCGGACGGAGCCCCTGTTCCGGCGTGGAGCCTCTCTTCCGGCGGGCCCGGCATCGGGTCGGTGCGGACCGTTGGGAGCGACGAGGGTCGGCGTGGACCCTCTGTTCCGGCGGGGCAGGCATGGAGCCGCTGCCGTTTCCGGACGGGCCGGTCGCATCTCCGTACGGGTCGCCGTCGTTTCCGGACGGGCCCGTCGCATCCCCCGGACGCAAGGCCTCCCATCTTCGCGCGCAGCGCCCTCCGGAAGGGGCCCGATGCTCCGTTTTCGGACACTTTTTGTCCTTTTCTGCAGCGTCCCGCCGCGCCGGAACCGACGCCGTTTGCAAATCCGCGGTTTCGCCGCTCGGGAAAAGCGAAAAAGTTGTTTTTTTATTTTTACTTTATAATTAAAGATGTATCTTTGTGTTCGCAAAATAACACTTAGTCGGAACAGATTTGCAACGAAATAACCTACTTAAATTTATTTAGCTATGAAAGTATCTCACATCGAGCATCTCGGCATCGCAGTGAAGAGCCTGGATGAAGCAATTCCCTACTGGGAGAACGTAATCGGTCTGAAGTGCTATGCCATCGAGGAGGTGCCCGACCAGAAGGTTCGTACGGCATTCTTCATGCTCGGCCAGACGAAGATAGAGCTGCTGGAGCCCACTTCGGAGGAGTCGACCATCGCCAAGTTCATCGAGAACCGCGGCATCGGCATCCACCACATGGCGCTTGCCTGCGAGAACATCGAGGAGCAGCTCGCCGACGCCGAGGCTCACGGCATCCGTCTGATTGACAAGACTCCGCGCAAGGGCGCCGAGGGCATGACCATCGCCTTCCTGCACCCGAAGTCGACGCAGGGCATCCTCACCGAGCTGTGCGAGAATAAGAACAAATAACGACAGACGACCCGACGTTTGCGGCTCGTGTCGCCCCTCCGGACAGCGCCCGTGCGTTGCCGCACCCCGCTTCGGCGGGGTTTTCCCGGGAACGGAGGCAGGGTCGCCGGAAGGTCGCAGGAAAGTTGAAAACAACAAATCAAGCATCATATCTTTATGAGTGAAATTCAGAACAAAATCAACCAGCTCATCGAGAACCGCGAGAAGGCGCGTATGGGAGGTGGTCAGAAGCGTATCGATGCGCAGCATGCCAAGGGCAAGTATACGGCGCGCGAGCGTATTCAGATGCTGCTCGACGAGGGTAGCTTCGAAGAGTTCGACATGTTCGTGACGCATCGCTGCTACGACTTCGGCATGGACAAGAGCCACACGTTCGGCGACGGCGTGGTAACGGGTTACGGTACCATCGACGGCCGTCTGGTCTATGTCTTCGCACAGGACTTCACCGTGACGGCGGGTTCGCTCTCGCTCTCGATGTCGGACAAAATCTGCAAGGTGATGGACATGGCCATGCGCAACGGCGCACCCTGCATCGGCATCAACGACTCGGGCGGCGCACGCATCCAGGAGGGTGTCAACGCACTGGCCGGCTATGCCAACATCTTCCAGCGCAACGTGATGGCTTCGGGCGTCATTCCCCAGATTTCGGCCATCTTCGGCCCCTGCGCCGGCGGTGCCGTATATTCGCCCGCGCTGACCGACTTCATCATCATGAAGAAGGAGACCTCGAACATGTTCCTCACGGGCCCGAAGGTCGTCAAGACGGTGACGGGCGAGGACGTGACGCAGGAGCAGCTGGGCGGTGCGCTCATGCACACCACCAAGTCCGGCGTGGCCCAGTTCGCCGTTGACACCGAGGAGGAGGGCATCGGCCTGATTCGCAAGCTGCTCTCCTACATGCCGCAGAACAACATGGAGGATGCCCCGCTGACGGTCTGCACCGACAAGATTACGCGTCTGGAGGATTCGCTCAACGAGATTATCCCCGACAACGCCAACAAGCCCTACGACATGTCGGAGGTCATCCGCGCCATCGTCGACAACGGCGAGTACCTGGAGTCGGCAGCCGGTTATGCCAAGAACATCATCACCTGCTTCGCCCGCTTCAACGGCCAGTCGGTCGGCATCATCGCCAACCAGCCGAAGTTCATGGCCGGCGTGCTCGACATCAACGCCAGCCGCAAGGCCGCCCGTTTCGTACGCTTCTGCGACGCCTTCAACATTCCGCTGGTGACGCTGGTCGACGTTCCGGGCTTCCTGCCGGGTACGACCCAGGAGTACGGCGGTGTGATTACCCACGGTGCAAAGCTGCTCTTCGCCTACTGCGAGGCTACGGTTCCCAAGATTACCGTCACGCTGCGCAAGGCCTACGGAGGCGCCTACATCGTCATGTCGTCGAAGCACATCCGCGGTGACGTCAACTACGCATGGCCGACGGCCGAAATCGCCGTGATGGGTGCCAGCGGTGCCGTCGAGGTGCTCTACGGCAAGGAGCTCAAGGAGCTTGCCGACAAGCCCGAGGAGAAGGCAGCCTTCATCGCCGAGAAGGAGAAGGAGTACAACGACAAGTTCTCGAACCCCTACAACGCTGCCCGCTACGGCTACATCGACGACGTCATCGAGCCGCGCAACACGCGTTTCCGCATCATCCGTGCGCTGCAGTCGCTCGCTACCAAGCGTCTGCAGAACCCGCCCAAGAAACATTCGAACATTCCTCTGTAATGTCATCCGTACCTGTCATGAACGTATTAGCAATTGAATGGAGCTGGTCGGAGATTCTTTGGGTCTCGCTCATCGGATTCTGCCTGGTGGTGGTCATGCTGCTGCTGCTGGTAGGAATCATGAAAATCTTCGGTAACATCTTCACCGCCAAGCGGGCCAAGCAGCCCGCCGCCGAGGTGGAGGTCGAGGAGGAGGTGATTGCAGCCATCGCAACGGCTCTCCGAATCTATCGCGGCGCCCTGCACGACAAGGAGTCGGAGGTGCTGACGATTATGAGTATCAAGCGGGCCTACTCGCCCTGGAACTCGAAAATTCACGGATTAACCCAGATGCCAGACAGAAAATAACTTTTAGAAAGCAATGAAAGATTACTCTTTGAAAATCAACGGACATAACTACGCCGTGCAGATTGACGACGTCAACGAGTCCTCGACGTTGGCCCATGTTGTAGTCAACGGCGTGGAGTATGAGGTCGAAATCGAGGGCGCCAAGGCCTCCAAGACGACCAAGCCGCAGGTGGCTCCGGCTCCCAAGTCGGCCAACAGCGCGATGATTACGCCCGCAACGGCTGCTCCCTCGCCCCGTCTGAGCGCATCGGCACCCAGCACGGGCTACGCTGTGAAGAGCCCGCTGCCCGGTACGGTGCTCGCCATCAAGGTCAAGGTGGGCGACCGCGTCACCACGGGTCAGACGCTGCTTGTACTCGAGGCCATGAAGATGGAGAACAACATCGACGCCGACCGCGGCGGTGTTGTGAAGGAAATCTCCGTACAGCAGGGCGCTACGGTAATGGAGGGCGATAACCTGATTGTAATCGAATAGGCGCTATGTGGAATTTCCTGACCTCGAACTCCAGTTTCGTCTGGGACAGTCTGCGTGACTTTGCCGGCTCGACCGGTATCGCAGCGCTGTTCGATACGATGGGTTGGGGCAATGTGGCGATGATTTGCGTGGCCTTCTTCCTGCTCTACCTGGCCATCAAACACAAATTCGAGCCGCTGCTGCTGCTGACCATCGCCTTCGGCATGCTGCTGACGAACCTTCCCGATGCCAACATGTACCACACGTCGCTCTTTGCGGGCGGTCATGTACACTGGGAGAACTTCGTGGCGGAGGCCGGACTGCTCGACTACCTCTACCTGGGCGTCAAGCTCGGTATCTATCCCTGCCTCATCTTCGTGGGCGTGGGTGCCATGACCGACTTCGGTCCGCTGATTGCCAATCCCAAGAGCTTCATGCTGGGTGCGGCCGCTCAGATTGGCATCTTCCTCACCTTCATCGGCGCCTATGCGCTGGGCTTCTCCCCCAACGAGGCCGCTTCGATTGGCATCATCGGCGGTGCGGACGGTCCTACGGCCATCTACCTCACCTCGATGCTCGCCCCCGAGCTGCTGGGCCCGATTGCCGTTGCGGCCTACTCCTACATGGCCCTCGTGCCGGTGATTCAGCCCCCCATCATGCGGGCGCTCACCACGAAGAAGGACCGTGCCATCAAGATGCGCCAGCTGCGCCCCGTGTCGAAGACCGAGAAGATTCTCTTCCCGCTCATCATCACGGTCATCATTGCCCTGCTGCTGCCCAGCGCTGCGCCGCTGATTGGCTCGCTCATGCTCGGTAACCTGATGAAGGAGTGCGGCGTGGTGGACCGTCTGAGCAAGACCGTTCAGAACGAGCTGATGAACATCGTCGTGATTTTCCTCGGCCTGACGGTAGGCGCCACGGCTACGGCCGAAGCCTTCCTGAACTTCCGTACGCTGGGTATCCTGGTGCTGGGTGTCGTAGCCTTCGGCTTCGGTACGGCGGGCGGCGTTCTGCTGGCCAAGTTCATGAACCTCTTCAGCAAGGAGGAGAACAAAATCAACCCGCTGATTGGTTCGGCCGGTGTTTCGGCGGTTCCGATGGCTGCCCGCGTCTCGCAGATTGAGGGGCAGAAGGAGGACCCGAGCAACTACCTGCTGATGCACGCCATGGGTCCCAACGTGGCCGGCGTCGTCGGTTCGGCCGTTGCAGCCGGTATCCTGCTCTCGTTCCTCGGATAGGCGCACGACGCCATCCCGATGCAAAAGGGCTCTCCCCACGCGGGGAGGGCCCTTTTTGCGTGGCTGAGGGGTTGCGGAGGCTGCGTGGCTGCGTGGTTGCGAGGTTGCGGGGTTGCGAGGTTGCGGGGTTGTGAGGTTGCGTGGTTGCGGGCGTGCGGAGGCGGCGGGGCATCTCCGAAGTGCAGGCGGGCCGGAGGGAGGGGACGCTCCGGCGGCGGAGCAACAGACCGAAGCGGAGAGGTGCCCTGAGGGGAGGAGAGGCCGGAAAGTCGCCCGGTGGCCGGACTGGTCGGGCCGGAGCGGGCCGGAGCGGGTCGGAGCGGGTCGGAGCGGAGAGCCAGAAGCGGGAACATCCCTCGGACGGGGTGGCGGTCCGCCAACGCCCCCTGCGAGCCGCTCCCTGCAAGCCACCCCCTGCAAGCCACCCCCTGCGGCTGCGTTTCCTTCCGGCAGGCCCTCCGGACGACGGCGTCGGAGTGCCGAAATGGTTGAAAAAGCGGACATTTTGCAGGACCAAAACGAAAAATTATTTGCCGGAAAATTGCGGAGTGAAAAATATTTCGTACCTTTGCGCACCCGTAATATACGGGAAACGGATTACAAACAAGTTAAACTAAACGTAAACAAAGTGGATTCATTAAGCTACAAGACTATCTCGGCCAATGCATCGACGGTAACCAAGGAGTGGATTGTCATCGACGCTACGAACGAGGTATTGGGACGTCTTGCCTCGCAGATTGCAAAGATTCTCCGCGGCAAGAACAAGCCCAGCTTTACCCCCCACGCCGACTGCGGTGACTACGTCATCGTCATCAACGCGGAGAAGGTGAAGCTCACGGGCAACAAGATGACCGACAAGGTCTACACGCGTCACACGGGTTATCCCGGCGGTCAGCGCTATGCAACGCCTGCCGAGTACCTGGCTAAGAAACCGACGTTCTTGATTGAGAAGGCTGTCAAGGGCATGATGCCCCGCACGCGTCTGGGTGCCGCACAGCTCAAGAACCTCAAGGTGTATGCCGGCGCCGAGCATCCGCACGCCGCGCAGAACCCCAAGCAGATTAAGTTGAACGAGATTAAGTAAGAGGAGTTATGGAAGTTGTAAACACCGTAGGTCGTCGTAAGGCCGCTGTGGCTCGCGTATTCGTGAAGCCGGGCAAGGGTCAGATTACAATCAACCACAAGGAGCTTGCCGCCTATTTCCCGCTCGAGATTCTCCAGTTCCAGGTAAAGCAGCCGCTGCTGGCTACCAACACTGCCGAGAGCTACGACATCGCTATCAACCTCGATGGCGGTGGCATCAAGGGACAGGCCGAAGCCGCTCGTCTGGGTATCGCTCGCGCACTGTGCGAGATTGACGCCGAGATGCGTCCGGTGCTGAAGAAGGCCGGATTCCTGACCCGCGATCCCCGCGAGGTTGAGCGTAAGAAGCCCGGTCAGCCCGGAGCACGTCGCAAGTTCCAGTTCAGCAAGCGTTAATACGCACGACCGGATTTTCGGCAAGCACGACGACGGTTGCCAAAACGGAGCGACTACCTGTTATATATTATATGTTGTCCTGTCGGCCGACAGTGCAACGGGGTATTACCCTTCGTTTGCCGCGTCGCGGAAAACTCCTCGGGACCGGACATGGGCCGCTACCCGGAGAGTTGAAGAACAGAGAATTAAAACAAACAAAGAGAAACAAAAATGTCACGTACAGATTTCAATACCTTATTGGAAGCCGGTGCGCACTTCGGTCACCTGAAGCGCAAATGGAACCCCAAAATGGCTCCCTACATCTTCATGGAGAAGAACGGCATCCACATCATCGACCTGCACAAGACCGTGCTGAAAATCGATGAGGCAGCAGCAGCCCTCAAGCAGATTGCCAAGAGCGGACGTCGCGTGCTGTTCGTAGCCACGAAGAAGCAGGCCAAGGAGATTGTTGCCGAAAAGGTTGCAGCCGTCGGAATGCCCTACGTTACGGAGCGCTGGGCAGGCGGTATGCTGACCAACTTCCCCACCATCCGTAAAGCCGTCAAGAAGATGGCCACCATCGACAAGATGACCAACGACGGCACGTTCGATAATTTCTCGAAGCGCGAGAAGCTCCAGATTGCCCGTCAGCGCGCCAAGCTGGAGAAGAACCTGGGCTCGATTGCCGACCTGACGCGTCTGCCGGCCGCCCTGTTCGTCGTAGACGTACAGAAGGAGGCCAACGCCGTGAAGGAGGCCAAGCGACTGAGCATCCCCGTATTTGCAATGGTAGATACTTGTTGTGATCCGACCGACATTGATTACGTTATCCCTGCAAATGACGATGCTGCCAAGTCGATTGCCGTAGTGGTAGACGCCATGTGCGCCGCCATCGCCGAGGGCACCGAGGAGCGCCGTCTCGAAAAGGAGAAGGAGGCTCAGGAGGCTGCCGCCAACGGTGAGGCTGCACCCAAGAAGGAGGGCAAGCCCCGCATCAAGAAGGCCGTCAAGGAGTCGTACGACGCCGAGGAGGCTGCCGTAGCCGACGTCGTAGCTTCGGTGGAGACCCCGTTCGAGGAGCCCGCTGAGCTCGCCGCCGAGGAGGCCAAGGCCGAGTAGGCTCGGGAATTATTGAATTTACGAACGATTAAAGATACAAAGACTATGGAAATCAAAGCTGCTGATGTGATGAAGCTCCGCAAGATGACCGGCGCCGGCATGATGGACTGCAAGAAGGCCCTTCAGGAGGCGGAAGGCGACTATGCGCGTGCTCAGGACATTATCCGCGAGAAGGGTAAGCTGGTGGTTGCCAAGCGTGCCGACCGTACCGCTACGGAGGGTGTCGTTGTAACGAAAATCGTCGGCCAGAAGGCATACATGCTCTGCCTGGCCTGCGAGACCGACTTCGTGGCCCAGAACGCCGAGTATTCCGCTTCGGCACAGGCCATGCTGGAGGTAGCCGTGAAGAACGACGCAGCCGACCGCGACGCGCTGCTTGCCGCGAAGAACGATGAGGGTCACACCGTCGAGGAGATGGTGACCGAGAAGTCGGGTCAGACGGGCGAGAAGATTGAGCTGGCCTACTACGGCCGCATCGAGGCTCCCTACTGCGCGACCTACGTGCACTTCAACAAGAAGCTCGGTGTGATTCTGGGCTTCAACAAGGAGGTACCCGCCGAGGTGGCACACACCGTTGCCATGCAGGCTACGGCCATGGCCCCCGTTTCGATTTCGGAGGCCGACTGCCCGGCCGAGGTCGTTGAGCACGAGCGCAAGATTGCCGTCGAGGCGATGAAGCAGGACCCGAAGAACGCCAACAAGCCGGAGGCCATTCTCGAGAAGATTGCCGAGGGCAAGATGCGCAAGTTCTTCGAGGAGAACACGCTGCTCAACCAGCTGGTCGTAGGCGAGAAGGAGACGATTGCCGAGTTCATCCACAAGGCCGACAAGGAGGCTACCGTAGTTGCCTACAAGCGTTTCGCTCTGGGCGAGTAACGAACTCCACGTTTCCAAAGAGAGGCGAAGCATCCGCAAGGGTGCTTCGCTTTTTTGTGCGCGCGTGCGTCTGGCGGAGCGGAACGGTGAGGTGGCGGGCGACGGCATGTGGCGGCGGAGCGGCGTGGCGGCGGGGGAGGATGGTCTTGGGTTGGATGCGCGTCCCGGGACTGATGCGTGTTCCGGGGCGGCTGCGTGTGTGGGTGTGTGTCGGGGGAGGAGAGCGGCGGCGGTTGTTTGCCGACGGGAATGCACTGCGGGCTGTTCGGTGGTGAGGAGTCGGGCGGTGGTGCCGGGCGCCGTTTGCCGGCGAGAATGCGCGGCGGAATCTTCTGTTCCGCGGCGTATTGCTGTGGGACGGTGTGTCGGGAGGTGAGGTGGCGGGGCTGCTTGCCGGCGTGGATGCGCGTTTCGGGGCGGAATGGAGTTGGGGGGCGGTGTCGGGTGGCGAGGAGCCGGGGAACGAGGTGTCGGGCGGTGGGGCGGATGTGTGTGTTGGGGGAGGGGAGCGGCGGCTGTTGTTTACCGGCGTGGATGCGCGGCGGAATGTTCTATCCGGCGGCGCATTGCCGTAGGGCGGGTCCGGCCCCGGCTTGAGCTCCGGTTTGCGTTCCGGTGCGGGCTTCCGCATGAGCACGGCGGCCGGGCAGCGAAAGTGGAGCGTTGCCGTGCAGCGTGATGCCGGGGCAGGAGGGCATGGCTCTGAACGGTGTCGGGCAGCGAGGTGGCAGGGCGGATGCGTGTGTGTCGGGCGGCAGGAGGGCATGGCTTGGCATGGGACGGTGCGGTCCCCTGGATGGCTGTTGACGGGTGCGCACCGGCGGGGGTGCCCCGCCTTCGGGGCGGATTACGCCTCCCGGGCGGAGACCTCCACCACCTTACGCAGACGGATGTACCACAGATAGCCCTTGACCTCGTCGTAGCCCATCTCGCGCAGCAGGCGCATGTACTCGGCAATCTGCCGGCGGTGGCCCGCCGTTTCGTGCTCGCCGAACTTGTAGTCGACCACCACAACCCGGCGCAACTCCCGCTCCCCGACGCGCTCGCTCCGCATCATCACACGGTCGGGACGCCGCGTCACGGAGCTGCGCTGCGCGGTGCCTGCCCCGGCTGCCGCGCCCTCTGCTCCAGCGGCCGCTTTCCCGGCCCCGGCTGCCGCGCTCTCTGCTCCAGCGGCCGCCTTCCCGGCCGCAACCGCCGCGCTCTCTGCCGCAACCGCCGCCTTTCCGGCCCCCGCGGCCGCATCCTCTGCCGCAGCGCGCTGCGCCCGGGCGGCCGGGAGGATGATGTCGCTCTCGGTGCGTACCTCCTCCCACTCGCCGGCGAACCACTCCCGCACGACGGGGTTGGCAAGCGCCTCGTCGAGCATCGTGCCGAGCGCCTCGGCCTCGCTCTGCGAGAGGATGCCGTCGCTCTGCATCTGCGTGACGCTCCGGCGAATTTCCTCCTCGTCGGCCGCATTCTCGAAGGCCTTGTGCATCAGGATGCCGAAGTCGCGCGGCGAGGGGAGTGCGTCGCGCTCCTCCTCGAAGTAGCGCTGCGAGGGGAGCCGCAGCCTCAGGTCGGCCATGGCCGTGGGGTAGTGCTCCAGCAGCACGTGCTCCGGAAGGTCCCTCTTCGCCTTGCGGGGCGCCGGGCCGTCGAAGCTGCCGAACGTGCACTCCTCGCCCGCCTCGGTCGTCTGCAGCCGCCCCTCGATTTTCCCGAGCGGGCACCCTTCAGCCTTGGGATTCAGCGCCTTCCACAGCAGCGAGCCCACGTTCGCCGCCTTGCCCCCCGTGGGGATGAAGACGTGGAGCGACTCGGCGGCGCGCGTCAGCGCCACGTAGAGCAGGTTGATGTTGTCGACGTGGGAGTAGACCAGCTCGCGGTAGTAGGCCTCCGAGAACTCCGAATCGGCCATCGCCTGCTTGTAGCGCACGGGAAACTGCCCGATGGCCGCCTCCTCGTCGCTCGCCCGCGCCCAGACGATGTTGGTGACGTTGCCGCTCGATTTGGGGTCGAGCTGCCACGTGCAGTAGGGGATGATGACCACCGGCCGTTCGAGCCCCTTGGCCTTGTGGACCGTGGTGATTTCGATGGTCCGTTCGCTCTGCTCGATGCTCAGCGAGCGGCTGCTTCCCTGCTCGTCCCACCAGCGCAGGAAGAGGGGAATGTCGGCGATTTTGCTCGAGCAGAAGGAGATGAGCTGCTCGTGGAGGGCCTGCAGGTAGGCGGTCTGGTCGCTGCGCTCGGCCAGGTGGTGGCGGATAACCAGCCGCTCGAAGGCCTCCTCGGGCGAGAGCAGCCGCAGCGCGCGGCAGAAGTCGCGCTCGTCGTCGGGAAGCGGCGCGCCGAACGCCCGGCCCAGGAAGCGGTTGTAGATGGCGCGGTTGAGCGTGTCCTCCGTGTTGACCGTCAGCCGCAGCGCGGCGATGAGGAAGCCCGCCACGGGGGCGTTGCCCACGATGAGCGCCTCGCGCGTCATGACGTCGAAGCAGTAGCGCTCGTCGCGGTTCTCCCCCTTGAAGCGCAGCAGCTCGGCGGCCACGCGTGCGCCGTCCGTCGCGCTGCGGACCAGAATCAGGATGTCCGAGGGGCGGAATCCCCGGTCGAGCACCTGCTTGATGCGCTCCACCAGGGGCGGCTCGCCCGTGCAGGCCGTCACGCTGACATATCCCGGGCCGTCCTTCACGCGGCGCGGCACCTGGGCGTGGTCGCCGTAGGCCGCCGCGAGGATGTCGTGCAGCTCGGCGGCCCGCTCCGCAGCGATGGCCCCCGTGGCGGCCGCCTCGTCGAGCATCGTGTTGAGCGCGCGGTTGTCGGCCGCGACGATGCGCTCCATGATGCCGTTGTTGAACTCGACGACCGTCGGCAGCGAGCGCCAGTTGTCGCGCAGGTTGACCACCTCGGTATCCGCGGGCGAGAGCTCGCGGCGCGCCTCGCTGTGGAGAATCTTCCAGTCGCCGCCCCGCCAGCGGTAAATCGACTGCTTGATGTCGCCCACCAGAAAGACCGATATCTGCTGCGACTGCGCCATGGCGTTGTGCAGCAGGGGCAGGAAGTTGCGCCACTCGCGCGCCGAGGTGTCCTGGAACTCGTCTATCATGTAGCGCTCGAAGCGGTTGCCCACCTTCTCGTAGATGAACGGCGCGTCGTTGTGGCCGATGAACTCGGCCAGGATGTACTTCGTCTCCGAGAGGAGCATCGTGCTCTCCTGGTCGCAGAGGCGCTGCACCTGCGCGTAGAGGTCGGCCAGCAGGGCGAAGCTGCGGTAGTTCTCGCGCAGCAGCGCCGCGGTGTTCCACAGCCGGACGTTGAGCCGGAAGATGTCGCAGATGTCGCGCAGCAGGGGCTGCAGCCGGGCGACGAGCGGCTGTGCGGGCGAACCTTTGGGGCACCACCCCTCGGTGGTGCGGCTCATCCGCTCGACGGTGGCCGACGGCGCCTTCAGTTCGTCGCCCGCCGCCGCGAGGAAGTAGTTGGCGAAGCTGCGGCTCTTGCCCGTGAAGTCGGAGGGCGAGACCCCCGCCTCCTCCATCAGACGCAGCGCCTCGCGCGCCTTCTCCTGCATGGCGCGCCGCGTTGCGCGCGCCTTCTCGCCCGCCTTGCCCACCAGACGGCGCAGCTCCTCCTTGGGCAGCGCGCGCCCGAGCGCCTCGCGGTTCTTCTCCTTGAAGAGCTCGCCCGAGAGGGCCAGAATGCCGTCGCGGATGTCCCAGCGGCGGCCGTCGTCGATGCGCTCCTGGACGAAGTCCGTGAGCCAGCGCTTCAGCTCGCGGTTCTCGGTGATGCCCTCCACGAGCGAGTCGGCGCTCTTGGCCAGCAGACTCTCCGTCTCGATTTCGACGTTGTAGTCGAGGTCGAAGCCCAGCTCGCGGATGAAGGCCCGCAGGATGCGCTGGAAGAAGGTATCGATGGTCAGCACCGTGAAGTGCGAATAGTCGTGCAGGATGTGCGACCGCACGTCGTGCGCCCGTTGTTGGAGCGTGCGCGCGTCGAGGCCGAGCTCCTCCTGCAGCTGCGCGGCATAGGGGCTTTCGTCGCCCGTGGCCAGCAGGTGAATCTCCCGCAGGATGCGGCTCTTCATCTCCTCGGTGGCCTTGTTGGTGAAGGTGACGGCCAGAATGTGGCGGTAGAGCTCCGGACGCTCGATGACGTCGTGTATGTATTTGTAGGCCAGCTGGTAGGTCTTGCCCGAACCGGCACTGGCATTGAGTATCTTTGCCCGCATGGCGCAACAGTGGGATTTTGTCCCCTAAAAGTACGAAACAAAAGCCGAACGGAGGCGGTTTTTCGCGATAATTTTGTAATTTAGAGGCGTGTTATTCACGCATTATTTAAGTTATACGACTATGAAGAAACTGATTCTTAGCGTCGCAGCGGCGCTGCTGACCCTCGGCGGACTCCGTGCCCAGGAGCAGGACCCCGCAACCGGCGTCAGCGAGTGGCTCACCTCCTATTCGGCCCTGGTTGTCGATGCTCCGCTGGACATCCGCCTGGTGCAGATTCCCGCCTCGGAGGCTCCGAAAATCGTCTACGACACGAAGGGTTCCGATACGAAATTCCGCTTCACGGTCAAGGACCGCGTGCTGAAGATTACCGAGCGCCCCTCGTCGCAGCGCGTCGGCCGCTCGCAGGTGACGCTCTACTACAGCGAGCTGGAGCAGCTGACCGTCTACGACGCCTCGGTGACCTTCGCCGATACGCTGCGCCGCAAGCTCTTCGACCTCTCGGTCGGGGGCAACGCCTCGCTGGTGCTCACGCTCGAGGTCGACGACCTGAAGATGGACCTTGCGGGCAAGAGCACAGTCGACCTGACGGGCAAGGCGCGCTACATGTCGCTCTTTGCCACAACCGGCAAGCTCGAGGCCTCGGGGCTCGAGGTGATGGCCGCCACGGTCAACGCCCAGAGCGGCGCCAATGTCTCGCTGTGGGTGACCGACCGCTTCGAGGGCAAGACCTCGACCAACGCCACCATCCGCTACAAGGGCTCGCCCTCGATTGTCCGGGGCGGTGCGAAATTCCTCGGCGGCGACATCCGTCATCTGAAGGAGGAGTAGCCCCATGGCGGGTTTTCTGAACGAAGTTGCAGCGGAGCTCTACGCCCGCTACGGAGAGGAGCTCTCGTCGATGGAGCTCCTCTTCCCGTCGCGGCGTGCCCGCATCTTCTTTGCCGACGCCCTCTCGTCGCTTGTCGACCGGCCGCTCTGGCAGCCGCGCTGGACGACGGTCGACGAGCTGATGTCGGAAATCTCGGGGCTGCGTACGGCCGAGCGGGTGCGGCTGGTCACCGAGCTCTACAAAATCTACCGCCAGTACCACGACGAACCCTTCGACCGCTTCTACTTCTGGGGCGAGATGCTCCTCTCGGACTTCGACTCGATTGACAAGTACCGGGTCGATGCCGACATGCTGCTGCGCAACCTCTGGGAGCTGAAGGAGCTCGAATCGGACCTCTCGTACCTCACGCCCGAGCAGCAGCGGCTCGTCCGCTCCTTCTGGTCGACCTTCGGACAGGAGGCCAACCTCTCGCAGGAGAAGCGCCGCTTCCTGACCCTCTGGAAGACGCTGCTGCCGCTCTACCACCGCTTCCGCGAGCGGCTGGCGGAGCTGGGAATCGCCTACGGGGGCATGATGCAGCGCGCGGCCGTCGAGCGGCTGCGCAGCGGCAGCTTCGCCTTCGACCGCCCGCGGCGCTTCGTCGTGGCGGGCTTCAACGCCCTCTCGGCGTGCGAGCAGGAGCTCTTCAAGTACCTGTCGACGGCCGCCGGGGCCCGGTTCTACTGGGATTTCGACGACTACTACCGCGACGACCGGGAGCAGGAGGCCGGCATGTTCATCCGGCGCAACGTCGTGGCCTTCCCGCCGGCGGGCGGGGTGTCGCACGACAACTTCCGCCGCGGGAAGGAGCTCTTCGCCGTCTCGTGCGTCTCGAATGCCGTGCAGTGCAAGTACGTCGGTGAGATTCTGCGCCGCCTGCGCCGCGACTACGGGCCGCTGGGCAAGGAGACCGCCGTGGTGCTGACCGACGAGAACCTGCTGCTGCCGCTGCTCTATGCGCTGCCGCCCGAGGTGGGCAAGGTCAACGTCACGATGGGCTATCCGCTGCGCCAGACGCTGGCCTACACCTTCGTCGAGCGGCTCATCGAGCTGCAGCAGCACAGCCGCACGCGCCGCGGCGAGACGCTCTTCTACCATGCCGACGTGACGGGGCTGCTGGCGCACCCCTACGTGGCCGAGAGCGACGCGGCGCTCTCGCGCGAGCTGGCCGACAAGGTGGTGCTCGAGCGGCGGATTTCGGTCGAGGCGCAGTGGTTGGCGCGCAGCCCCTTCCTCGGGCGGCTCTTCCGGCGGGCCGAGGAGTGGCGCGCCCTCTCGGAGTGGCTGCTCGCCACGCTCGACGAGGTGGCCCGGCTCCCCTTCGAGGGGGACGACGTGCGCCGCCGCCGGGAGTTCCTGGCCGTCCTCTCCGAAGAAATCGTCAAGCTGCGCAATACGCTCGAGGAGTGCGACATCGAGCTCTCGATGGAGACCTACGTCTCGCTGCTGCGCCGCCACCTGCAGACGCTGCGCGTCCCGTTCGAGGGCGAGCCGCTCGAGGGCATTCAGGTGATGGGCATCCTCGAGACGCGCAACCTCGACTTCGAGCACGTCATCCTGCTCTCGATGCACGACGACAACTTCCCCGGCAGCTTCGCTGCGCAGTCGTCGTTCATCCCCTACAACCTGCGGGCCGCCTACGATTTGCCCACCCCCGAACACCACGAGGGTGTCTACGCCTACTACTTCTACCGCCTCATCCAGCGGGCGCGGACGGTCCACATGCTCTACTGCTCGCACGCCGACGAGAAGTCGACCGGCGAGCCGAGCCGCTACATCCGCCAGCTGGACTACGAGAGCGGCTTCAAGGTGCACCACGTCGAGGTGGGCGTCGATGTCAATCTGGTCGAGAACGCCCCCATCGAGGTGGCCAAGGAGGGCTCCGTGATGGAGGCGCTCGAACGCTTCGTCGACCCCGAAAGTCCGGTGACCCTCTCGCCGACGGCCTTCTTCCGCTACGTGGCCTGCCCGCTGCGCTTCTACTTCCACTCGGTGGCGGGGCTGCGCGTCGACGATGACGTTGCTGAGGAGGTCGACGCCCCGATGTTCGGTACGATTCTCCACGCCGCCGTGGAGCAGCTCTACGGGCGGGTGCGCGACGAGCTGCATCCGGGAGAGACGCTCCGCGCGCTGATGTGCTCGGGCGAGGTGGAGCGGGCCGTCGAGGCCTCCATCAACGAAAACTACCTCGGCGACGCCTCCGCTTCGGCCGAGGAGTATACGGGCAACCTGCTGCTCATCCGCGAGATTGTGGTCCGCTACCTGCGCGACGGCGTGATGGCCTACGATGCGGCCAACGACCGCTTTACGGTCACGGGGCTCGAGGAGAAGGTGCGCTACGACTTCCCCTTCGAGGCGGGCGGGCGGAGCCTCGGGATGAAGTTCGCCGGCATTGCCGACCGCATTGACCGGCTCGACGACGGCTCGCTGCGCGTGGTCGACTACAAGACGGGAACGCCCCACCTGGAGTTCGACGGGCTCGAGTCGCTCTTCCGCGGCAAGGGCAAGCAGCGGCTCTCGAACATCCTCCAGACGCTGCTCTACTCCATGATGCTGCGCCACGTGCGGGGCAGCGACGCCGTGCCGCAGCTCTACTACGTGCGGCAGATGCACCGCAGCGACTATTCGCCGCTGCTCACCGACCGGGAGCTCGGCGTGCGGGGGGCCCCCTATTCGCTCTACGAGGGGCGCTTCGAGGAGCTGGTGCGCGAAACGCTCGCCGAGCTTTTCGACCCGACGCAGCCTTTCCGCCAGTGCGCCGATACCGATACGTGCCGCTTCTGCGACTTCAACGTCATCTGCCGCCGCTGACCGGGGGGGCTGACCCGGGGTGCCGACCGAGGGTGCCGACCGGGGGGCTGTTCTGCCGCTGACCCGGGGGACCGACCCGGGGTGCCGGCCCAAGGAGCTGACCGGGGGGATGTTCTGCCTTTGACCCGGGGTGTCGGCCGGGGGGCTGACCCGGGGTGCTGTTCTGCTTCTGACCCGGGGTGCCGACCCTCGACCCGCGTCGCTGACCCGCTGTTCCGCCGCTGGTCAGGGGCGCTGACCGCTGACCCGTGACTGCTGACCCTCAGCCGCCGGCTCGCTGAACCCGCAGAAAAAAGGGCGGCATGCGCTTTGCCGTCCCGTGAAAATCTTTGTTGGTGTAAACCCCTTGCAGTACCCTTATGAAACGCAGATTCTGGAGCATGTGGCTGCTGGTGCTGGCCTTGCTCGTCTCCTCCTGCGCCGTGAACCGTCCGGCGCGTCCCCGTCCGCCCCGTCCGCTTCACGAGGCGCCGCTGCCTCCCGGCCACCCCGGTCATCCGGGACATCCGGGCCATCCCGCTCCTCCGGAGCAGCCCGGAAAACACAAAAAGCCGAAAAAGCCCAAGAAGCCCAAGAAGGAGAAGCGCGCCAAGAAGGAGCGCCGCGACCGAGGACCGCTGGAGGAGGGCCGGCTCCGCTGACCCTGCATCGGGGCCCGAAGTCTTGTACGCCTGGGCCTGACGCGCAGACCTTTCCGGGGCCGCTGACCCCGTACTGCGTCCTGCTGCCCTGCACCGGGCTCCGTTGCTCTTGCATCGGGGCCCGCTGCCTTTGTATTGAGCCTTGTCGCCCTGCACTCGGGGCCGGTTGCAGCCCTTTCCGGCTGCCGCCCCCGCTCCGGGCCCGCTGCCCCCCCCCTGCTCCTGCCCCGGGGCCTGCGGCAGCCCCCTTCCGAACCGTTTTACAGCTTGACGCGGATGTAGCCGGCGCCGCTTCGACGCGCGGCCTCCATCCCTATGTCCGAATCCTCGAAGATAAGCGTCTCTTCGGGGCGGCACCCCTCGCGCCTCATCGCCTCGAGAAAACACTCGGGGTCGGGCTTGCTCCGGGTGACGTCCGCACCCGTCAGAATGCCGTCGAGACGCCCTTCGGGGCACGCCTCAGCCGGGTCGTCGGGGCCGCCGATGCCCGTGTGGCGCATCACGTTGCGGATGTTGTCGGGACTCCCCGTCGAGACGACCCACACCCGGCCGCCGCCCTGCTGGAACTGGCGGCAGAACTCCCACAGCGGACGGTTGAGCCGCACGCTGTCGAAGTAGCGGGGGTAGAGCTCGATTTTGCGCCGCCGCAGCCGTTCGCGCTCGGCGGGGTCGGCGATGCCTAGGCTCGCCAGAAACTCGCTGCACCGCATGCCGAAGTAGCGGGCCGCATACTCCTCCTCGCTCAGCGGAATGCCCGCCTCGGCGAGCGTTTGCAGGTAGGCGAGCGTGTTGGCGCGCCGCGTGTCGGCCAGCGTGCCGTCGAAGTCGAGCAGGATGAGTCGGATGCGGGTATCGGTGCGGGGATTGTTCATCGTTCGTATGGTGTTGTTGCAGTGAAAAACATGCCGCAGCGAAGGCCGCCGCGGGTGAGGCCGCCGTGGAGTGCCGTCAGTCGAAGGACTGCATGCCCGACTGCGCGATGCGCATGATGTGCTGGTACTCGGCCGGGGAGAGCTCCATGAAGAAGTAGTGAATCGGGTCGACGCGCATGCCGTTGTGGCGCACCTCGTAGTGGAGGTGCGGCGAGAGCGAGAGGCCCGTGTCGCCCGAGAGGGCGATGATGTCGCCGCGGCGCACCTGCTGCCCCTTCGTGACGTTGCTCTTCGAGAGGTGGCTGTACGAGGTGGTGTATCCGTTGCCGTGGTCGATGACCACCGTGAGTCCCTGCGTCGAGTTGCGGCGCATGACGTCGCTCACGCGGCCGTCGGCCGTGGCGAAGACGCGCGAACCCTCGGGAATGGTGTAGTCGACCCCCTGGTGGGCCTGCAGCGTCTTGTAGAAGGGGTGGATGCGCATGCCGTAGGAGGCCGTCAGCAGCGAGAGCTGCTTGTTGATGACGGGCTGGATGGCGGGGATGTTGTCGCAGCCGCTGCCCGTCGAGTCGATGCGCTGCTGCAGCGTCTGGTAGCTCTCGTTCAGATGGGCGAGCGAGCGCTCCATGTCGTCGAGCCGGTCGCGGAATTCGCGCTTGAGCTGCCGCGTGGGGCGGGTGAGCGTCTGTTCGTAGTCGAGCTCCTTTTCGTTGTCGCGCTCCGAGTCGAAGTCGTAGGGCGTCGATTCGAAGAGGATGCCGAAAACGTTGCGGTCTCGCTCCGCGACATTGTCGAGCACCATGCGGAGCGTGTCGTAGCGCGCCGAGAGCGCCTCGTATTCGCTGCGCAGGCGGTCGGTCGAGTGTTTGAGCTCGTATTCGACCGGCGTGTCGAAGAAGAGCGAGAATCCGATGTAGTAGAGCACGGCCACACCGGCCCACACGAACGTCTGGACCGTGAAGCGGATGATGTTCTGTTTGCGGCGCCGGCGCCGGCGAAGTCGTTCCAAATCCTTTTTCCCGGCCATGGCTATTCGAAGTTGGTTTCACGCATGGTCTCCTGGAGACGGTCGTACTCCTCGGGGGTCATGTTGCGGTTGAAGTAATTGATGGGGTTGACGGGCTGCCCCTTGTGAATCACCTCGTAGTGGAGGTGCGGGGCGGTCGAGATGCCCGTGTTGCCCGATTCGGCAATCTTCTGGCCGCGCACGACATGCTCGCCGGGCGAGACCAGCACGCGGCTCAGATGGGCGTAGCGCGTCTTGTAGCCGAAGGCGTGGTCGAGCAGCACCATGTGGCCGTAGCCGCCGTTGTAGCCGCTTTCGGAGGCGATTTCGACCACCGCATCGCCCGTGGCGTAGACGGCCGTTCCGCGGTCGCAGCCGAAGTCGACCCCCTTGTGCGGGCGGATGTACCCCAGCACGGGGTGGATGCGGCGCAGGTTGAATGCACCGATGTGGTTGTTGTGCAGCGACTTGCGGTCGATGGGCCAGATGGCCGGAATGGCGGCCGACATCTTCTCCTTGTCCTTCGAGAGCTGCTGCAGCTCGTCGAGCGATACCGACTCGGCGTAGAGCGTGCGGGCCAGGCGGTCGATGTTCATCCACGTGCCGACCATCAGCGGCGCGTAGTCGTCGTCGGCCATCGAGGCGTATTTCGAGGCGGGGTAGGGTTCGGCGATGCCCTCGATGGCGAGCGTGTCGGTGGCGAAGAGCGAGCGGTAGACGTAGTTGTCGCGTTCGTGGATTTCGTCGACCTGGCGCTGCGCCGTGCGGATTCGGTCCTGGAGAATGCGGTAGCGGAGCACCAGTTCGCGGTTGGCGCGCGTGATGCGGTACATCTTGGGCGTATAGAAGAAGTAGGCGAAGAGCACGTTGGCGATGGAGACGAGGATGAATCCGATGAGCACCTTGCGCAGCAGCCGGTAGGTCCGCAGCCGGAAGGGGGCCGTCACCACCTCGCGCGTAATGACCTGCGCCTCATGCGTAAGGAGCTGCGCCTCGTGAGTGAGGGCCTCGGTATCGAATATCTGCTCTTTTCGTGCCATGACCTAAAAAACTGGGTCGCGATGGTGCAAATTTAGGTGAAAATGCGTAATTTTGCAACCCGAAACGGATAACGGAACCACCCGGGCGGAAAGTGTGCCGCAGGGCAAATAAATTCGTCGCAGGGCCCCTGGCGGGGGTGTCTGCCGGGTAGCCGGGGGGTGTCTGCCGGGCCGTCGGGGTTGTCCCGGGGCCGCCGTTGCCTTTGGGAGGGCCGCATGACACTTCCGGAAGCAGAGGGCCGGGCCGGTGGTCGCCGCTCTTCGGAAAAGGCCGGTGGCAGTCGCCGCTCTTCGGTTGCAGATGGTTGGAGCCGGGGTCGGCTGCCGCTCTTCGGGAAAGGCCGATGGCAGTCGCCGCTCTTTGTTCGCTGCTGCTCTCTGTCGGCCGGGCAGGCGGTTGCGTGCTCCGTAAGCCGCTTTTTTTGATTATATCGTAAACGTACAATATGGAATCGAACAAAATCCGCCAGGCATTTCTGGACTTCTTCGCAAGCAAGGGTCACACCATCGTGCCGTCGGCGCCCATGGTCGTCAAGAACGACCCCACCCTCATGTTCACCAATGCGGGCATGAACCAGTTCAAGGACATCTTCCTGGGCAACGCCCCCCGCAAGTATCCCCGTGCGGCCGATACGCAGAAGTGTCTGCGCGTCTCGGGCAAGCACAACGACCTGGAGGAGGTCGGACACGACACCTACCACCACACCATGTTCGAGATGCTGGGCAACTGGTCCTACGGCGACTACTTCAAGAAGGAGGCCATCGGCTGGGCGTGGGAGCTGCTGCACGACGTCTACCACCTGCCCGCCGAGCGGATGTACGCCACCGTCTTCGAGGGTTCCGACGAGGACGGCGTCCCCTTCGACCAGGAGGCCTACGACTACTGGTGCCAGTATCTGCCCGAGGACCACATCATCCGCGGCAACAAGCACGACAACTTCTGGGAGATGGGCGAGACGGGTCCCTGCGGCCCCTGCTCGGAGATTCACTTCGACCTGCGCGACGAGGCGGAGATTGCCGCCAAGCCGGGCCGCGAGATGGTCAACGCGGGACATCCCCAGGTGATTGAAATCTGGAACCTCGTCTTCATGCAGTTCAACCGCAAGGCCAACGGCTCGCTCGAGCCGCTGCCGGCGCGCAACGTCGATACGGGCATGGGCTTCGAGCGCCTCTGCATGATTCTCCAGAGCAAGAAGTCGAACTACGATACGGATGTCTTTCAGCCGACCATCCAGCGCATTTCGGCCCTCTCGGGCAAGCGCTACGGCGAGAACGAGCAGTGCGACGTGGCCATGCGCGTCATGGCGGACCACCTGCGCGCCATCGCCTTCTCGATTGCCGACGGACAGCTCCCCTCGAACGTCAAGGCGGGATATGTCATCCGCCGCATCCTGCGCCGCGCCGTGCGCTACGGCTACACCTACCTGGGCTTTACCGAGCCGACGCTCTGCAAGCTTGTCGCCGGGCTGGTGGAGCAGATGGGCGGCCAGTTCCCCGAACTGAAGGCGCAGCAGGCCCTCATCGAGAAGGTCATCGAGGAGGAGGAGTCCTCGTTCCTGCGCACGCTGGCCACGGGCATCAACCTGCTCGACGGCGTGATAGCACGCGTCAAGGCGGAGGGCACCTCCCGCATCTCGGGCAAGGATGCCTTCGTGCTCTACGATACCTTCGGATTCCCGATTGACCTCACGGAGCTCATCGCCCGCGAGCAGGGCGTCGAGGTCGACCTCGAGGATTTCGACAAGGAGCTGCAGGCCCAGAAGGCCCGTTCGCGCAACGCCGCGGCGGTCGACACCGACGACTGGGTCGAGCTCTTCCCCCTGAAGGAGAGCATCTTCACGGGCTACGACACGCTCATCGAGCAGGTGCGCATCGCGCGCTACCGCCGCGTGACGTCGAAGAGCCGCACGACCTATCAGCTGGTCTTCGACCGCACGCCCTTCTACGGCAACTCGGGCGGTCAGATTGGCGACGTGGGCTACATCCAGTCGGGTGACGAGAAGGTGCCCGTCGTCGACACCGAGAAGGAGAACGGTCTGATTATCCACATCGTGGAGCACCTCCCGTCGGACCCCGCGGCCGAATTCACCGCGGTGGTCGACGCCGAAAAGCGCCAGAATGCCGCCAACAACCATACGGCCACCCACCTGCTGCACGCCGCGCTGCGCGAGGTGCTGGGCAAGCACGTCGAGCAGAAGGGCTCGATGGTGACCCCCGAGGCGCTGCGCTTCGACTTCTCGCACTTCCAGAAGGTGACCCCCGAGGAGCTGCGCCGCGTCGAGCAGCTGGTCAACCGCTTCGTGCGGGCCAACTACCCGCTCGAGGAGAACCGCAATGCCACGAAGGAGGAGGCCGAGCGCTGCGGAGCGATGATGCTCTTCGGCGAGAAGTACGGCGACCGCGTCCGCACGGTGAAGTTCGGCCCCTCGGTCGAGCTCTGCGGCGGTACGCATACGAGCGCCACGGGTAACATCGGCATCTTCAAGATTGTCAACGAAAGCGCCATTTCGGCCGGTGTCCGCCGCATCGAGGCGGTGACGGGCGAGGCTGCCGAGCGGCTCTTCTACGCCGCCGAGGATACGCTGCGCACGGTGGGCGAGCAGCTCCACAATTCGCAGGTGCTCCAGGCCGTCCGCAAGATGGTCGAGAACAACGAGGCGCTCTCGAAGGAGGTCGAGTCGATGCGCCGCGAGCAGGTGGCCCAGTGGGCCGAGAAGATGCTCGCGATGACGCCCGAGCGCGACGGCGTGCAGCTGGTATCGGCGCAGCTGGAGCGTCCGGCCGACTTCATCAAGGATTTGGCCTACGCCATGCGCCAGCGCGCGCCGAAGCTGGTCTTCGTCGTGGGTACGGTTGCGGGCGGCAAGCCGACGCTGACGGTCATGCTGGGCGAGGAGATTGCCGCACGCGGCGTCAATGCCGGTGCCGTGGTCCGCGAAGCGGCCCGTTTGATGCAGGGCGGCGGTGGCGGCCAGCCCTTCTTCGCCACGGCCGGCGGCAAGAACCCCGACGGCCTGCAGGCCGCCATGGACAAGGCCGTCGAGCTGATTGGCGCTGCGCTCCGATAGGGGCCGCGCAGCGGGACGGCGCGCTTTTTGACGTATTGTCCTGCGGATTGTTCCGCCGTGCGGAGCCTGCCAAAGCCTGCCACCGACTGCCAAATGCGGTGCGGCGGCTGACAAAACGGTCGAGGCGGGCTGCCAAATGCGGACCGGGGCTGCCAAAACAGCTGAGGCTGCCGGAATGGACCGGGGGCTGTCGAAAAAGGCGGCCGAATGCGGGCCGGGGCTGTCGAAAAAGGCTGCCAAAACGGACCGGGGCTGCCAAAACAGCTGAGGCCGCCGGAATGGGCCGGAGGCTGTCGGAAAAGGCCGCCCGAACGGGGCGGTGCGGAATCCGGGCGATTTTCGCCCCTCCGCCTGCCGGCAACGGAACATCCGGCAACGGAATAGAGAACACGAAGCAAAAAACTACAATTATGGCAAACAAAGTTCTTTTGATGATTCTCGATGGCTGGGGAAACGGCCATCATGACAAGGCGGATGTCATCTCGACGGTGCATCCCGCATACATTTCGGCCATGACCGAGCACTATCCCCACGCCGAGCTGCGCACCGACGGTGAGAACGTCGGTCTGCCCGCCGGACAGATGGGCAACTCGGAGGTGGGCCACCTCAACATCGGCGCCGGCCGCGTGGTCTACCAGGACCTCGTGAAAATCAACCGCGCCTGCGCCGACAACTCGATTATGCAGAACCCCGAGGTGAAGGCCGCCTTCGAATACGCCAGGAAGAACGGCGTGGCGATGCACTTCATGGGCCTGACCTCGGACGGCGGCGTGCACTCGTCGCTCAACCACCTCTTCAAGCTCTGCGACATCGCCGCCGAGTACGGGCTGGAGAAGACCTACGTGCACTGCTTCATGGACGGCCGTGACACCGACCCGCACAGCGGCAAGGGCTTCATCGCCCGTCTGGAGGAGCATCTGGCCGCCACGACCGGCAAGATTGCCACCATCATCGGCCGCTACTACGCCATGGACCGCGACAAGCGCTGGGAGCGCATCAAGATTGCCTACGACGCGCTGGTAAACGGCATTGGCGACCACTCGTCCGACATGGTCGAGGCGATGCAGAAGTCCTACGACGAGGGGGTGACCGACGAGTTCGTCAAGCCGTTCGTCCGCATCGACGAGAACGGCCAGCCCATCGGCATGATTCGCCCCAACGACGTGGTGATTTTCTTCAACTACCGCAACGACCGCGCCAAGGAGCTCACCATCGTCCTCACGCAGCAGGATATGCCCGAGGCCGGCATGCACACCCTGCCGCTCTACTACTGCTGCATGACCCCCTACGACGCCAAGTTCACGGGTCTGCACATCCTCTTCGACAAGGAGAACGTGCACAACACCATCGGCGAGTGGGTTTCGAAGCAGGGCCTCAAGCAGCTGCGCATCGCCGAGACGGAGAAGTATGCCCACGTGACCTTCTTCCTCAACGGCGGCCGCGAGGACAAGTTCGACGGCGAGGAGCGCATCCTGGTCGCATCGCCCAAGGTTGCGACCTATGACCTGCAGCCCGAGATGTCGGCTCCGGAGGTTGCCGACAAGCTGGTGGCGGCACTCGGCGAGCGCAAGTTCGACTTCATCTGCCTGAACTTCGCCAACGGCGACATGGTGGGCCACACGGGCGTCTACGACGCGATTGTGAAGGCCGTGAAGGCCGTTGACGGCTGCGTCGCCAAGGTGGTCGAGGCTGCCAAGGCCAACGGCTACGAGGTGGTGATGATTGCCGACCACGGCAATGCCGACAACGCCATCAATCCCGACGGTACGCCCAACACGGCGCACTCGCTCAATCCGGTGCCCATCGTGGTGGTTTCGGACCGCGTGAAGGCTGTTCACAACGGCATTCTGGCCGACGTGGCCCCCACGGTGCTCAAGCTGATGGGTCTGGAGCAGCCCGCCGAGATGACGGGACACTCGCTCGTCGAGATGAAGTAGCACGCACGGTTAACCGCACGACGGATTCGGTTCCGTCCGCGACGCCCCGCCGCATCATTGTGCGGCGGGGCGTCTTTGTTTCCGGCTGTGGGGTGGGGGGCGAGGTGCAGGGTGTTGCCGCCCCCGCGGGATGCTTCCGTTTCCGGTGTGAGACGCCTCCGTTCCTGGCGGGGTGAGCCATACGCAAATTCCCGGAGCATCGTTCCTTGCTTCGGGAATTTTTTTGTTTCGGGGCATACCTCATCCGGAGCGTCGTTGGCCGCGGACATGGGGCGCAGCTCCATCCCGACAGCGTGAAGCAGACGAGAAGCAGATGTGAAGCAGATAATGAGCAGCCCGGAGAATTCTGAAAATTCTCCGGGCTGTTCCCTTAAGTGCCTTGTTGTTTTATTTGACTCGCTCTTTTTCTGCCGTTAGAAGATTTCGAGTTCGCCAGTCCAGGTGCCCTTGAAGTGCTTGGGCTCGGCCTGTCCGTCGAGGAAGTCGAAGGTAATGGTATAGGTGCCGTCGTCGTTCTTCGTAATTTCTACTTCACCTCCGTTTGCTCCGGCAGCCCAGCGTACGACATCGTTCTCGTAGTATTTGAAGTAGGTTCCCAGACCAAATCCGTCAACGCCGCCCGACATGTTGAAGGTACCCTTCCGGGCCGTGCCGACTTCGTCGCTGTCGCTAATCTGGAATACGCCGGAAACGGGCTCCTCGGATTCATTCAGGTCGCATACGACCTCGATAACCAGCTGGTCGGAGACATACTGCCAGTTCTCGTTGTACTGCTTGAACTGGAATTGCCAGGTGTACGCTCCCGAAATCGTGTATTTGCTGCCGAACGCCTGTACGTTGATATTCGGAGCATTGAACGACAGCTCGTGGTCTTCAGAGAGGTCCCATTCGTTCTTTTCAATCACCTTCGGGGCGTCCTGCACGACGATGGGGCCCGTATAGCTGCCCGTCAGCTTCTTGCCCTTGTCGGTCGTCAGGTCGTAGGTCAGCGTGTAGTTGTCGCCGTTCTTCTCAATCTCGACCGTACCCGACTGGGCCAGACCCACCTGGACGGCCGACGAGTTCTCCGGGTCGTAGTAATAGCAGAAGTTGGTGCTGGTCGGGAAGGGTGCATTCATGAAGTTGATGCAGCCGCCTGCGAGGAAGGTGTAGTCCGAGGCCTCTTCGTCGTTGGTGATGGTGAAGGTGCCGGGGATGAGGTTGCCGTCGTCGTCGAACTCGCCGCGGCCCACGAAAATCAGCACGCTCGAGGGCGGAACCAGCCAGCCGTCCGCGTCGATGTTCTCATAGAGGGTGATGTTCAGATTGGCGTTGCGGTCTTCGTTCATCTCCTCCAGATACCACGAGTAGACGCTGGTCATCTTCGTGTTCATGTCCTGCTTCAGCCACTCGATGCTCTTGTTGTAGTAGAAGTAGATGCCTTCGTAGACGGTATGGAATGTAGAGCCCTCGGTCGTGGTCATCTCGATTTCGATTCGGGGCTTGGTCTCGGCGTTCGTCACGGTCAGGGTGCCCTCCTTGATGAAGAACTGCTGATTCTGGTAGACGATGTAGCTGTAATTGCCCCCGAGGATGGTGTATTCCGTATATTTGTTGGTCTCCTCGGTCATCGTATAGGTGCCGTTGGCTATCTGTTCCTCGAACGGAGTGTTGAGCCGGAGGATGTAATAGGTGCCCTCGCTGTCCGTATAGCCGCCGTCCAGAACCGGCAGGTCGCTGATGGAGAGGTAGTAGGTGTAGACCTCATCGTTGGACAGGTAGGCGTCTCCGAAGTAGATTCCTTCGCAAATGGAAGAGACGGTATCCACGTCGTATTCCACGGTAGGTTCGGGGTCGGGTCCGGGGTTGGGCTCGTCGGTCTTGTCGTCCTTGCACGACTGCATTGCCAGGGCTGCAAAGAGCGCAATGGTAAAGAGTAGATACTTTTTCATAATACAAGGGGATTTGGTTGTTTATTCAGTTTCAAAAATAGAGAAAGGGAGCCGTAAAAACATTGACATAGGTCAAACATTGTTTTTTTTTGACTCTTTTTTGGTAAATTTGCCCCGAAAAGAGTTTTCAGCCATGGATGAACTGATTGACCTGATTATGCACGAGGGGGATTTCCATCCTTCGGAGGAGGTGGTCCGCCAGCTGCTCGCGCTGGGCGAGGAGGTGCACTTCGGTCCCAAGAAGGCCGTCATCGAGTTCGGTCATATCAACCGCAACGTCTATATCGTCAAGGAGGGGATTCTGCGGGGGGTCTACTTCGAGAAGGAGAAGGAGGAGACCTACGGATTCGCCTCTCCGGGGACGATTCTGCTTTCGCCCCACTCCTAATTATATGAACCAGCCGGCCGTCATGCAGTTCGAGACCTGCAAGAAGGGGTGCACCTGCATCATGGTCCCCAAGGCGAAGTTCGACCGGCTGCTGGTCGAGTCGCACGAGTTCGCCCGCTGGATGTTCGACCTGGCGATGTGGCAGTTCTACACCTCGGAGAAGAAGCTCAAGTACATCAAGGGCGATGCCCGCGAGCGGATTATCGCCGTGCTGAAGTACCGGCCCGAGATTCTGGAGGTGGTCTCGGCGCGGACGCTGGCCTCCTACATCGGGGTGACCGAGGCCTACTTCTGCCGCATCAAGAAGGAGTTTCTCTGAGCGCTGCCGGGGCGTGGCGGCCTGCGACGGTTCTGCGGCGGGTCTGCGCTCGTCTCCCGCGCCCTGCACCTTGCGCCCTGCACCTTGCGCCCTGCGCCCTGCGCCCTGCACCCGCCCGTCCGGGGCTCCCTTCCGCCGCCGGGGCGAACGTGGGACACAGAAGCCGATACGATACAGAGAAGAGAGGGATGCACCCCCGAACGGAGTGCATCCCTCTTCTTATAAATAGGTGCTCCGGATGAATCAGAGCGAGTCGATGACCGAATTCACCTCCGAGGGGAGCAGACGCAGCACGTGTCCCATCATGTAGTTGACCTGGGCCGTGGTCGAGGCGATGAACTCCACGCCGAACTGGAAGACATTCTCCCCGTCGTTCTCGTAGGCCGTATACTTGCAGACGTATTTGCCGCGGTTGAGGTCGTTGGCCATCGTGATGAGCTTGTCGAGCGGCTGGTCCGTAGCGAACTGTACGCGGACCTCGACGTAGGAGTATCCCATGCCGCTGTCGCGGGTGATGGCGTAGTAGGTATATCCCTCAACCTTGAACTGTACGTCGCCGTCCTCGTCGTAGGAGGGGGCGTAGCCTTCGCTGCGCAGGTAGGACATGATGTCGGGTTTGAGCTCCTGTGCCCGGAGCGTGCCGGCCGCACAGAAGAGCAGGAGCAGAATAAGCGTCAATTTTTTCATGAGTCGTGTTTTTTGGGTTTGGTTAACCAAAGATAGAAAAAATTTGCTTCCGCCGTTCAATACAGGTCGATGAATTCGAACGAATTGCCCACGGCCGCCAGATAGCGCATGAACTCCTCGCGCGTGATGACCACCGTCGCCCGGTTGTCGTTGGGGTGGAACGAGTAGGCGTCGCAGCGTTCGAGGTTGCGGTCGAGGAAGAGGTGCACGTGGGTTTCCGCGTCGTTGATGAGCCCGAAGGGCGACACCGAGCCGGGCCGCAGCCCGAGCCACCGCTCCATGCGCTGCTCCGAGGCGAAGGAGAGCTTCCCCTGCCGCAGCCGGTGTTCGAGGTCGTGGATGGCCAGATTCCGCTCGCAGTCGAACGAGACCAGATAGTGGCGGTCGCCCTTGTGGTTGCGGAAGAAGAGGTTCTTGCAGTGCTTCGAGCCGTCGTCGTGCCAGTATTGACGGGCGATGTCGATGGTCGGCGCCTCGGGGTGCTCATACCAGGTGTAGCGGATGCCGTGGGCGTCGAGGAAGTCGAAGACCCGCTGGCGGCGTTCGTCGGGTGTAGTCTCCATGCGGTCGTCGCTCTATTGACGGTTGCAAAATTCCGTGATGTTGCGCTCGATGCAGCCCACCAGCACCTCGACGGCCTCGACGGGCGACCAGGCGTTGTGGGGCGAGAGCAGGATGCGGTCCGGGGCGGCGATGTGCGTCAGCGGGTTGTCGGCCGCCAGGGGCTCCTGCGTGAAGACGTCGAGCGCCGCACCGGCGATGCTGCCCCGGTCGAGTGCCGTGGCCAGCGCCGCCTCGTCGACGATGCCGCCGCGCGCCACGTTGATGAGGATGGCCGACCGCTTCATGATTTCGAGCTCGGGGGCGCCAATGAGGTTGCGCGTCCGGGCGTTGAGCGGGCAGTGTATCGAGACGACGTCGGCCCAGCTCAGCAGCTCGGCCAGCGAGAGGGCGGGGTAGGGCTCCTCGCGTGCGACGCCCGAGGTGGAGGTGTAGCGGACCTCGCATCCGAAGGCCTCGGCCAGCCGCGCCACCTCGTGGCCGATGGTGCCCAGCCCGACGATGCCCCAGCATGAGCCGTGCAGCTGGTGGTTGGCCAGGGCGAAGTGGAACTGCCGCCCCGACGAGGCGTAGGCGCCGCTCTTGACGTAGCGGTCGTAGTAGACGCTGTGGCGCAGCAGCGCGATGGCGGCCCCGAGCGTCGTCTCGGCCACCGAGTGGGTCGAGTATCCGGCGGCGTTGCGCACCTCGATGCCCAGCTCGGCCGCAGCCTCGAGGTCGATGTTGTTCATCCCCGTCGCGGCGACGCAGATGAGCCGGAGCGAGGGCAGCGCGCGCAGCGTCTCGCGGTCGAGCACCACCTTGTTGGTGATGACGACCCGGGCCGTGCGGCAGCGTTCGATGACCTCCTCGCGGGTGGTGTTTTCGTAGCCCGTATAGTCGCCCAGCGCCTTGATGCGGCGCAGGTCGGCGCCGCCCAGCGTGTATTCGTCGAGAAAGACGATGGTAGGTTTCTTCGTGTTGTTTTCCATCTTGACAGTCAGTTAGTTGTTATATTGCTTGTCCGTTTTCGTCCGTTGTTGTCCGCTGCCCGGTAGCGGCTCCCTGCCGGTCCCTTCGCGGCGGTTTTCCGGAGGCCTTCGTTCCCGTTTCGGGGTACCTCCGACGGCCGCCTGCTCCGCCTTGCCGGTACGTTTCCGACGGCCGCCTGCTCCGTCTTGCCGGGTTCGTTTCCGGCGGTCGCGGCGTCCGTTTGACGAGTGCGTTTCCGGCGGCTGCCGCCTCCGCCCCGTTCGTCCCTCTGCCGCCTCCGCCCCGTTCGTCCCTCTGCCGCCTCCGCCCCGTTCGTCCCTCTGCCGGCTCTGGGCCGACCCCTTCCGGAAAGGGGCGTCGCGTCAGGGAATCGGCTCGCCCGCCAGGTCGCGGATGACCACCGAGGCGCAGCCGATGCCGAAGAGCGCCGGGAGGTAGGAGATGGTCCCGACGTTCGACTTCTTGTTCTGCTCCTCGCAGAGAATCATCGCCCCCTCGTGCATCGGTTCGGCCGAGAAGACGGCCCGGAATCCGCTCCGGATGCCGAGCTTGTGGAGCCGCTTGCGCAGCATGTGGGCCAGCGGGCAGTGGTGCGTCCGGCCGATGTCCGCAATCTCCATGCGCGTGGGGTCCGTCTTCGCACCGGCCCCCATCGAGCTGACGAGCCGCAGCTGGCGGTCGAGCGCCCCCTTGATGAGGGCCAGCTTGGGCGAGAGGGTGTCGATGGCGTCGACGACGTAGTCGTAGCGCGCGGCGTCGAGCAGCGTGTAGGTCTCCTCGTCGCGGATGTAGCGGTTGACCACCGTCAGCTCGATGTCGGGATTGATGTCGCGCAGCCGCTCGGCCAGCACCTCGGCCTTCGGTCGGCCGACGGTCGAGTGGAGCGCCACGAGCTGGCGGTTGATGTTCGACGGGGAGACCGTGTCGGCGTCGGCGATGGTCATGCGTCCCACGCCCGCGCGCGCTATCATTTCAGCGGCATAGGCCCCTACGCCCCCCAGCCCCACCACGAGGACATGGGCGCGGCGCAGCCGTTCCAGTTTCTCGGCTCCCAGGAGCAATTCAGTGCGTTCCAGCCAGTTGTCGTTTGTCATGTCGTTTCGAAAATGCGTTTGTAGTTCTCCCATGCCGCCTCGCGCAGCGCCTCGACGCTCACCCCCCTTGCTTCGGCCACCCGTTCGTAGAGCCGCCCGATGGGCGTCGGGCTCTCGTCCGTCTCGACGAAGAGCTGCCCGAGGGGCGTCGCGCGCAGCGCCTCCAGCGTGCGGGGCGAGGCGAAGGTCCGCTCGCCGAACGAGAGCATGCAGCCCCGCGCGAGGGCTCGCCGCGCCTGCTGCGGCGAGCCGATGAAGCCGTGGAAGATGACCGCACGGAGGTGGTGGCGTTCCAGCTCCTTCATCACCGGCTCGAAGGCCCGCACGCAGTGCAGCACCACGGGAAGCCCCCGCCGCTCGGCCAGTTCGAGCTGCGCGCGGAAGAGCTCCTCCTGTTGCGCGAGCGGCACGCCGCAGGCAAGGTCGAGCCCGATTTCGCCGACGGCCTGCGCCCCGTCGAGCTCACGGTCGAGCTCGTCGAGCGCCCTGCCGAGCCCCCCGGCGCCGGACGCCGCGACCTTCCACGGATGGATGCCCGCCGCCCGAAGCTCGATGCACAGACCCGTCGGCCGATGCGTGTGGATATTGACCCAGGGTGCAGTCATGAAGGCAAAAATACGCATTTCCCGGGGAAATTGTGGATTTGTAAGTTAATTTAAGAAATATTGTGCTCCGGATGGGGAATTGTCGGAAAAAAATCGTATTTTCGCACGCGAATTAGTGTGTTAGTCAGCTAACAACGTATGCGGAAACCCATAAATATTCCAAAATAACAATCAAAATCTTTAATCAATGTCGAAAATCATTACACTACGCAAGGGTCTCGACATCAATCTTCAGGGCAAGGCCGAGGAGACGTTGGCGGAAGCGCCGCGTTCGTCCGAATATGCCGTGTCGCCCCTCGATTTCGAGGGCGTGACGCCCAAGCTGCTGGTTAAGGTGGGTGACAAGGTGAAGGCGGGCACGCCGTTGTTCTTCAACAAGTACAACGAGCGGGTGCTCTTCACGTCGCCTGTCAGCGGCACGGTGACGGCGGTCAACCGCGGTGAGAAGCGCAAGGTGCTCAACGTGACGGTGGCTGCCGACGAGCGTACCGACTACGAGGAGTTCGCACGGCTCGAGCCGTCGAAGGCCTCGCGCGAGGAGATTGTCGAGCTGCTGCTCAAGTCGGGCCTCTGGCCGATGCTCGTGCAGCGCCCCTACGGCATCATTGCCGACCCGAACGACGTGCCGAAGGCGGTCTTCATCTCCGCATTCGACTCCGCGCCGCTGGCCCCCGACTACAACTTCGTGCTGCAGGGTGAGCAGAAGAACCTGCAGGCAGGTATCGAGGTGATGCGTCGTCTGACCCAGGGTAAGGTGCACCTCTCGATGCGCGCCGGCGCCGAAGGTGCGATGCCGTCGCTTAGAAACGTCGAGCTGCACACCTTTGCAGGCAAGCACCCCGTGGGCAACGTCGGTGTCCAGATTCACCACATCGACCCCATCAACAAGGGTGACGTGGTCTGGACGGTCAACATCCAGGACCTGGCCATCATCGGCCGCCTGTTCAACGAGGGCCGCGTCGACATGACGAAGGTCATCGCCGTGGCCGGCTCGGAGGTTGCCGCACCGCACTACGTGCGCATCGTCTCGGGCGCCAGCGTGGCATCGATTCTCGGCAACAACATCAAGCCCCAGAAGCCGGGCGACAGCGTCCGCATCATCTCGGGCAACGTGCTGACGGGTACGAAGGTCACCGCCGACGGCTTCATCGGCTTCTACGCCAACATGCTGACGGTGATTCCCGAGGGCGACAAGTACGAACTGCTGGGCTGGGCGATGCCCCGCTGCAACAAGTTCTCGGTGTCGCACGCCTATTTCTCGTGGCTCTGCCCGAAGAAGTCCTACCGTCTGGACACGAACCTCAACGGCGGCGAGCGCCCCTTCGTGGTGACGGGTCTCTACGAGCAGTATCTGCCCATGGACATCTACCCGATGTATCTGCTGAAGGCCTGCCTGGCCGGCGACATCGAGAAGATGGAGAATCTGGGTATCTACGAGGTCGTGGAGGAGGACTTTGCACTCTGCGAGTTCGTCGACCCCTCGAAGACCGAGATTCAGCAGATTATCCGCGACGGTATTAACTTAATGATTAAGGAGGCTTAACGATGGGACTGCGTAAATTCATGGACAACATCAAGCCCACTTTTACCAAGGGCGGTAAACTGGGCTTCCTCGAATCGACATTCGATGCGTTCGAGACCTTCCTCTTCGTGCCCAATACGACTACGACGAAGGGTGCGCACATCCGCGACTGCAACGATATGAAACGTACGATGATTGTGGTGGTCGTGGCGCTGCTGCCGGCATTCCTCTTCGGATGCTTCAATACGGGTATTCAGGTCGGCCTGACGGGCTTCACGGCCTTCTTCTACGGTCTGGTGCGCGTGCTGCCGATGGTCTGCGTCTCCTACATCGTCGGTCTGGGCATCGAGTTCGCCTTCGCCCAGGCGCGCGGCCACGAGGTCAACGAGGGCTTCCTCGTCTCGGGTCTGCTCATCCCGATGATTATGCCGGTGAGCACGCCGCTGTGGATGGTGGCCCTCGCAACGGCCTTTGCCGTAGTCTTCGGCAAGGAGGTCTTCGGCGGTACGGGCATGAACGTCTTCAACCCCGCGCTGCTGGCCCGCGCATTCGCATTCTTCGCCTACACCCCCTCGATGTCGGGTGAGACGGTCTGGTACTCCGACTGGACGATGATGGGCGCTCACGTCGACGGCATCACCGGTGCCACGGCCCTCGAGCAGCTCGGCTCGACCGGCACGATGACCTTCTCGCCGCTGGACGCCTTCCTGGGCTTCATCCCCGGTTCGTTCGGCGAGACCTCGACGCTGGCCATCCTCATCGGTGCCGCGATTCTGCTGCTGACGGGCATCGCCTCGTGGCGTACGATGCTTTCGGTCTTTGTCGGCGGTCTGGCGATGGGCTACCTCTTCCAGGCTCTCGGCGTGACGGAGTATCCCGCATGGTGGCACCTGATTGTCGGCGGTTTCGCCTTCGGTGCGGTCTTCATGGCCACCGACCCCGTGACCTCGGCCCAGACCAACACGGGCAAGTACATCGTCGGCTTCATGACGGGCGCCCTGGCCATCCTGATTCGCGTGGTCAATCCGGCATACCCCGAAGGCATGATGCTTTCGATTCTCTTCATGAACGCGCTGGCTCCGCTGGTGGACCACTACGTGGTCGAGGCGAACATCTCGCGCAGAAACAAACGTGTTAAACTGGCAAAATAGGGAGTAGAATGGCAACGAAAAAATTCAAATGCAATGTTTGCGGCTATATCCATGAAGGTGCGGCCGCTCCCGAAAAGTGCCCCGTCTGCGGTGCTCCCGCATCGGAATTCACCCCTCTGAAGAAGAAGGGGCTGTTCAGCGACACGAACAGCAACGCCTATATCATCATGTACTCGACGGTGATGGTCATCATCGTGGCCGTCCTGCTGGCCGTAGCAGCGCTGGCGCTCAAGCCGCGTCAGGATGCCAACGACCTGAACGAGAAGAAGCGCAACATTCTGGCGTCGCTCTATGCGGGTGATGCCGCAAGAATGCAGGTCGACGCGGAGAAGCTCATCGACACGATTAGCTACGACGATGTCGTCAGCGCCTATGTGGTCAATGACCGCGGCGAGCGTATCGACGGCGATGTCTTTGCGCTGCTGAACGACCTGCCCACGGCCTTTGCCGAAGGGAAGCTCCCGGTCTTCGAGGCCAAGGACGGCCGCGTGGTGCTGCCCGTCTACGGTGCCGGTCTGTGGGGCCCGATTTGGGGCTACGTGGCGCTCGAGAAGGACATGAACACGATTTCGGGTATCATCATGGCCCACAAGGGCGAGACCCCGGGTCTGGGTTCCGAAATCGCCACGTCGAAGTATCAGTCCAAGTTCCTCGGCAAGACGATTTTCGAGGGTGACCAGTTCGTCTCGGTGAAGTTGCGCAAGGGCGGCGCCCAGGACCCCGCCCACGAGGTGGATGCCGTCTCGGGCGGTACGAAGACCTCGGACGGTGTGACGGCCATGCTCTTCGACAGCTTCTCGCACTATCTGCCGTTGCTGGAGGCCAAGAAGGCCGCAGCCGTGCAGCCGGCAGCCGCCGAGGAAGTGTCTAACGATGAAAATGTAGCAAGCAATGAGTAAGAACGAAAGAGAGCCTTTGTTTTCGGCTAAGAACATGAAATACCTGACGGGTCCCTTCTCGGCGAACAACCCCGTCATCGTGCAGATTCTCGGTATCTGCTCGGCTCTGGCCGTCACCGTACAGCTCAAGCCGGCCATCGTCATGGCACTTTCGGTGACGGTGGTGACCGCCTTCTCGAACCTGGTGATGTCGCTGCTGCGCAACGGCGTGCCGGCGCGTATCCGCATCATCGTCCAGCTGGTGGTCATCGCCGCGCTGGTGATTCTGGTGGACCAGGTGCTGAAGGCCTACGTCTATGAGGTCTCCAAGCAGCTGTCGGTCTACGTGGGTCTGATTATCACCAACTGTATCGTCATGGGCCGTGTCGAGGCCTTCGCGCTGGCCAACAAGCCGTGGCCTTCGTTCCTCGACGGTATCGGCAACGGCCTGGGCTACGGCATGATTCTGGTCATCGTGGCCTTCTTCCGCGAACTGCTCGGTTCGGGCAGCCTGCTGGGCTACCGCATCATTCCCGAAAGCTGGTACATGTCCGAGGGCGGCTTCTATTCGAACTGCGGTCTGATGCTCTTCCCGCCCATGGCGCTGATTATCGTCGGCTGCATCATCTGGGTACACCGTTCGCGCAACAAGGATTTACAGGAAAAATAGAAGATAACGTATGGAAACACTGAATATCTTTATCCGGTCGATTTTTATCGACAACATGGTCTTCGCCTTCTTCTTCGGCATGTGCTCCTACATCGCCGTGTCGAAGAGCGTCAAGACCGCACTGGGTCTCGGTGCCGCCGTTACCTTCGTGATGGTGATGACCGTTCCGCTGAACTATCTGCTCTATGAATACGTGCTCAAGGCCAACGCACTGGTCGAGGGTGTCGATTTGAACTTCCTCACCTTCATCGTCTTCATCGCAACGATTGCCGCATTCGTGCAGCTCGTCGAGATGATTGTCGAGAAGTTCTCGCCGACGCTCTACAACCAGCTGGGTATCTTCCTGCCGCTGATTGCCGTCAACTGCGCCATCATGGGCGGTTCGCTCTTCATGCAGCAGAAGGTTGACGCCGGCGAGCTCACCTCGTTCGTGCAGACCGTAGCCTATGGACTGGGTTCGGGCCTTGGCTGGTGGCTGGCAATCGTCATGATGGCCGCCATCCGCGAGAAGACGACCTATTCGCACATTCCCGCAGCGCTGAAGGGCCCCGGCATCGCCTTCATCATCACCGGCCTGATGGGTATCGCCTTCATGATATTCTCGGGCATCCAGTTCTAACCTGTAAAAAGTGATTTAGAAAATGGAATTGACAATCATCATAGCAATCGTGGCCTTCCTTGTCATCACGCTCGTCCTGGTGGCAATCCTGCTCGTAGCGAAGGCGAAGCTGACCTCGTCGGGCGAAGTGACGATTGACATCAACGACGGCGAGAAGGTCATCAAGGCCGAGAGCGGCAACTCGCTGCTTTCGACGCTGGCCAACAACAAGGTGTTCCTGCCTTCGGCCTGCGGCGGCGGCGGTTCGTGCGGCATGTGCAAGTGCCAGGTCATGGAGGGCGGCGGTGACATCCTGCCGACCGAAACGGGCTTCATCTCGCGCAAGATGGCCAAGGACCACTGGCGTCTGGGCTGCCAGGTGAAGGTGAAGAACGACCTCAAAATCAAGGTGCCCGAATCCGTTCTGGGCGTGAAGAAGTGGGAGTGCACCGTAGTCTCGAACCGCAACATCTCGACCTTCCTCAAGGAGTTCGTGGTGAAGCTGCCCGAAGGCGAGCACCTCAAGTTCCGCAGCGGCGGTTACATCCAGATTGACATCCCGAAGTACGATGCCATCAAGTTCTCGGACATGGACGTTGACGAGAGGTACCGCGCCGACTGGGACCGCATGAAGATGTGGAATTTGGTGGCCACCAACCCCGAGCCGACCTTCCGCGCCTACTCGATGGCCAACCACCCGGCCGAGGGCAACATCATCATGCTCAACATCCGTATTGCCACTCCTCCGTTCGACCGTGCGACCGGCACGTTCAAGAAGGTGAACCCGGGTATCTGCTCGTCGTACATCTTCTCGCGCAAGCCGGGTGACAAGGTGACCATTTCGGGCCCCTACGGCGAGTTCTTCCTGCCGGACAACCTGCCCGACACGCAGGAGCTCATCTTCGTGGGCGGCGGTGCCGGTATGGCGCCCATGCGCAGCCACATCATGCACCTCTTCAAGACCGAGAAGACGAAGCGTCCGGTATCGTTCTGGTACGGTGCCCGTGCGCTCAAGGAGGCTCCCTATCTGCACGAGTTCCACGAAATCGAAAAGGAGTTCCCCAACTTCTCGTTCCACCTGGCGCTCGACCGTCCCGACCCGGAGGCCGATGCAGCAGGCGTGAAGTATACGCCGGGATTCGTCCACAACGTGCTCTACGAGAACTATCTGAAGCACCATCAGGCACCCGAGGACTGCATCTACCTCATGTGCGGACCCCCGATGATGATTGCGTCGGTGGTGAAGATGCTCGACTCGCTCGGCGTACCGCCCGAGAACATCCTCTACGACAACTTCGGCTCGTAGCCTGAGTTTCGGCCCGGCAACGGGCCATACGACAGGGAGACGGCAATCCGGTTTCGACCGGATGCCGCCTCCCTTTTTTATGGTACGACCCTTTGCCGGCGGGGCGCTTGCGAACCTTTGCCGGCGGGGCGCTTGCGAACCTTTGCCGGCGGGGCGCTTGCGAACCTTTCCCGGCGGGGCGCTTGCGAACCTTCCTCGGCAGGCCCGCTTGCAGTTCTTTCCCCAGCGGGGCGCCTGCGGTTCTTCCCCCGGCAGGCCCGCTCTCGGTTTCTTTTTCTTTTTCTTTTTTCCCCCCCCCGGCCGCCCCCTCCTTTTTGGGAGAAGGAGGGTCGTTCTTCGGGAATGGAGCAATTGGGAGTCGGCCCCGCGCCGGGTCAGAGCAGCTTGCCGCTCAGCAGAATGGCCGAGACGGTGAAGTAGATGATGAGCCCCGTCACGTCAACCAGCGTGGCGACGAAGGGGGCCGAGGCGGTGGCCGGGTCGAGACCGATGCGTTTGAGCAGCAGCGGAATCATCGAGCCCGAAACGGTGCCCCACAGCACGATGAAGAGGAGCGATACGGCGACGCTTGCGCCAATCCAGCCCCAGTACTCGCCGTAGTCGTAGAGGCCGAACTGCTGCCAGACGATGATGCGCACCAGTCCGATGCACCCCAGAATCGCCCCCAGCAGCACCCCCGAGAGCAGCTCCTTGCGCAGAATGTACCACCACTGCCTTATCCCCAGTTCGCCGAGCGCCAGCGCGCGGATGATGAGACTGGCGGCCTGCGACCCGGAGTTGCCTCCGCTCGAGATAATCAGCGGCACGAAGAGCGCCAGAACCACCGCCCGGGCGATTTCGTCGTCGAAATAGCCCATGGCCGAGGCGGTGAGCATCTCGCTCAGGAAGAGGATGACGAGCCATCCGGCCCGTTTGCGCACCAGCGAGAGGAGTGGCGTGCGCGTGTAGGAGAGCTCCAGTTCCTCGGCGCCGCCGAACTTCTGGAAATCCTCGGTGCCCGCCTCGCGCAGCGCCTTGAGCAGACGGTCGGCCGTGACGATGCCCAGCAGCGCCCCCGAGGCGTCGGTTACGGGGAGCGCCGTGGTCGCCTGACCCACCATGCGGGCGGAGGCCTCGCCCAGCGTGTCGCGCGCATGAAGGGGCGCGGCGGAGGGGCGGCAGAGCGACGCGACCGGCTCGGCGGGGTCTGCCAGCAGCAGCTCGTCGGGACGGAGTGCTCCGACGAGCCGGCACCCGGGTGCGGTCACGCAGAGCAGTTCCGCACGCGAAGCGGCGGTCGTCTGGCGCAGCCGTTCGGCGGCCGAGCCGGCGCTCAGGTCGTGTGGCAGGGTGAGGTAGCGGTGCGAGAGGAGCCTCCCGACGCATTCGCTGTCGTAGCCGGCCAGCAGGAAGCGTCGTTCGGGGGCGAGCCCGGCCGTATACTCCGGCAGCAGGCGCACCGCTTCGGCGGGCATCTCGTCGAGTTCATCGGGCGTGAAGGCCTCGAGCGGGGAGTCTCCGGCGGCGGCCATCGCCGCGAGTGCCGTGAGCAGCCTGCGGCGCAGGGGCGGGGCGAAGCCTTCGAAGAGGGCCTCGGCCGCACGATGCGGGGAGAGTCGGAAAAGGATGGCTTGAGCCTCGGCGGGGGAGGCTTCGATGAGGGCGTGGAGCGTTGGCAGGTCGCAACGGCTCAACGCCTCCCTGAGTGCATGCCAGTCGCCATCGGCGAGCAGCTGCAGCAGTCGGATGTTGGTCTCTTTCATGGCATGGTCTCCTTTTGTCCTGCAAGGGAGACCACGCGGGGCCCTTACAGGTGGTTCAAGAATTCGATGTCGTTTTCGTGAGTTTTCTGTACGGGCCTTCGTCCATGTTTTTGTTTTTTTGAGTTAGACACGGGGTTCCGGCGGCTGCCGGCGCTGCAAATGTACGCTCCCGAACCGGAAAAAACAACCCCGCGTGTCATTTTTCCCTGTTTTCCGAGTGCCGTGCCTCACAGATGGACATGCGGAAACGCCTCCGGGAACAGCTTCCGGCCGTGTTTTGCAGATTTTTTTCAAAAAAGGAGGTGAAAAATTTCCCCCCCCCGCAAAATTTCTATCTTTGTGAGCGTAAGGTGTAAAAATCCGTTCACATGATGCATAAATCCGTCCGTCTGCTGTCGCTTCTCGCGGCCCTGCTCGCTCCGTTTGCAACGTTGGCCCAAGAGGCCTTCCCGCTCACCGGGCGCGTGGTTGACTCTCTGCTCCAATCCGTGCCGACGGCTGTGGTCGCAACCCTTGCCCCCGACTCGGAGGCGATGCTGCAGCACGCCGTGACCGACGACGAGGGGCGTTTTACGCTTTCGGCTTCGGGCCGCGTGCGTCTTTTCGTCAGCTGCCTGGGTTTTGCCCCCTATGTCGGCGAACCGTTCGACGTGGAGCGGGCGACCGACGTCGGGGAGCTGCGCCTCGAAGGGACGGCCGTCGGTATCGACGACGTGGTGGTCGTGGCCGAGAATCCCAACGCAACGCTGCGTGTCGAGCAGGGGCGCATGGTCTATACGCCCCGCAACAGCGCCTCGCTGGCGGGCGGTACGGCGCTCGACGCGCTGAAACAGACCCCCGGCGTGATGGTCAGCGGCGAGAACGAAATCTCGCTCGGCGGCAGTTCCGGAGTGCTGGTGATGCTCAACGGCAAGCAGACCTACATGCAGCGCGAGGAACTGGCCGCCATGCTGCGCTCGATGCCCGCCTCGTCGGTTTCGTCCGTGGAGGTGATGAGCAACCCTTCGGCGCAGTACGACGCCGAAGGGTCGGCCGGCGTCATCAACATCAACGTCGAGCGCGGGCGAAGTGCCGACGGCCTCTCCCTTTCGTTCAACAACGGCTTTTCGGTCTGGGACAACTGGCGGCAGAACACCGAGCTCGCGTTCAGCTGCAATACCGGCCGGGTGAGTCTCTACGCCAACTACAGCCATGCGCTCGGCCGTACGGGGCTCTACTACGGCATGCACCGCATCCAGAACGGGACCGACTACCTGAGTCCGACCGACGACGTGGACCGGCGGCGCACCGTCACGGGCAACGTCGGGGTGGAGTACCGCCCCTCGGAGCACCATACGCTCGGTGCGCGGGTCGATGTCAACACGCTCTTCGGACCCGGTCGGACCCGCACGACCACCACGGTGCGGGACGCCGCGACGCTCGACGTCGAATCGCTCCTTCGCGCCTCGAACGACTACTACCGCCAGAAGGGCAACCGCTACGGCGGAACCCTCTTCTACACCTATGCGCCGCGCGAGGGCGAGCACTATGCGCTCGACGTCGACTACGCCTTCTTCGACGGAGGCGCCGGCTGCCTGCAGCCCAACCGTTACGAAGACCCGGCGGGCGTCGTCCTTTCCGACGACCTCTATCGCTCGGTGAACAGCCGCGCCATCGACATCCTGGCTCTCAGTTATGCGCAGCAGCACCGCCTGTGGGGCGGCACCCTGCACGCGGGGGTGAAGTATTCGTGGGTGCGGGCCGACAACGACTACCGGTTCTCGACGGTCGCCCCGGCGGGTGAGCAGCTCGACCCGTCGCAGTCGAGCCGCTTCCTCTACCAGGAGGAGCTGCTGGCCGCCTACCTCCAGTACAACCGTCCGCTGGGACGCCGTGCGACGCTCGAGGTGGGGCTGCGCGGCGAATATACCCGTTCGGACGGCGATTTGCGCCGCACGGACGGCTCTCCGCGCGAGCACAACCGCCGCCGCTACTTCGACCTCTTCCCCTCGCTTGCGCTCAGCTGGAAGGCGGGCGGGCAGAGCACCTTCGCCCTCTCCTACGGCAGCCGCATCGACCGCCCGGCCTATCAGGACCTCAATCCTTTCGAATACATGCTCGACGAGCTTACCTGCTGGCAGGGCAACCCCTTCCTCGAACCGCAGCGGAGCCATCGCGTGGCGCTCTCGTGGAGCTGGCGCAAAACGGCCGTCACGGCGTCGTACACCTGTCTGACCGACTATAGGACGCAAATCAGCGACACGCTCGACGTGAAGCGTCTGGTGATGACACCCCGCAACCTCGGGCGGCAGCACCGCCTCGCGCTCGAGCTTTTCCAGCAGGTGCGCGTCGCCCGCTGGTGGGATGCCGTGGCAGGTGCCACCTGCTACTGGCTCAACAACGATATCGCCTACGACCGCATGCGGCGCTTCGACCTGAAGCGTCTGGCCGCCATCTTCTCGCTGCGCAACACCTTCCGCCTGCCGGGACGTCTGCGGCTCGAGCTCGGCGGCAGCTTCACGACGCGGCGTCTGGGCGAGGCCATCGAGGTGTGCGAACCGACCGGCAGCGTCGATGTGGCGCTGAGCCGCAAGTTCCTTGGCGACCGCCTCGAGGCGAGCCTCGGCGTGAGCGACCTCTTCTGGACTTCGAACTGGGACAGTACGAGCCGTTACGAAGGATTCTACCTCTACAACTGGGGCAAATGGGAGTCGCGGCAGGTGAAGTTCAACCTTACCTATCGTTTCGGCGCCCCTGCCGGGCGCGAGCGCAGGAGCGACCGCGACCTTGAGGAACTGAATCGTCTGTAGCGCGGGCTCTGGCCCGGGAGGGGCCGGTCGGGTCCGGCTGATTCCGGTGCGGGAAGTGCCCGATTACGGGCAGGGTAGATGGTCCCCGGTTGGGGCGGTTCCGGACCGGTACGAACCGGTGCGGGGCTGTTTGTTCCCGGGCGGGGCAGGGCGGCCGGTCGGTTCGGTCGGTTTGGTCGGTTGCGTTCGGTTGGGCTCAGTCGGTTTGGTTGGGGTCGGGCGCGTTCAGCCGGTTTTTGGGCATGGATGGGTGGCGCGGAGGTTTCGAAACGATACTTCGATATTATTTTTCGAAATAAAAAATGGAGAAATCGGGAACAGAACGCCCGATTTTTTCTTAAATTTGTATTCGACCAATCCATAAATTTACATACCGTTATGAACATTCCTTCGATTTTCTGGGCCGTGCCGGCCGCCTCGGTCGTCGCACTGGGCATGGCCTGGGCCTTCTACCGCGCCATGAAGCGCGAGGACGAGGGCACGGAGCGCATGCGCGAAATCGCGGCGCACGTCCGCAAGGGTGCGATGGCCTATCTGCGTCAGCAATACAAGGTCGTCGCCATCATTTTCGTCGTGCTGGCGCTCTTCTTCGCCTACCTGGCCTACGGTGCCGGCGTGCAGAACGGCTGGGTTCCCTTCGCCTTCCTCACGGGCGGCTTCTTCTCGGGTCTGGCCGGCTTCTTCGGCATGAAGACCGCCACCTACGCCTCGGCCCGCACGGCCAACGCCGCGCGGCAGTCGCTCGACCGCGGTCTGAAGGTGGCCTTCCGCAGCGGTGCGGTGATGGGCCTCGTCGTGGTGGGGCTCGGCCTGCTCGACATTTCGTTCTGGTACGTGGTGCTCGAGTCGTTCGTCGACGTGGCGGGCCCGCAGAAGCTGGTGGTCATCACCACCACGATGCTCACCTTCGGCATGGGCGCCTCGACGCAGGCGCTCTTTGCGCGTGTCGGCGGCGGCATCTATACCAAGGCGGCCGACGTGGGCGCCGACCTGGTGGGCAAGGTCGAGGCCGGCATCCCGGAGGACGACCCGCGCAACCCGGCGACCATCGCCGACAACGTGGGTGACAACGTGGGCGACGTGGCCGGCATGGGCGCCGACCTCTACGAGAGCTACTGCGGCTCGATTCTGGCGACGGCGGCCCTCGGTGCGGCGGCCTTCGCCTCGTCGGGCAGCGAGGCGATGCAGCTCAGGGCCGTGCTGGCGCCGATGCTGATTGCCGCCGTGGGCATCCTCCTCTCGATTGTCGGCATCTTCCTCGTCCGCACGAAGGAGGGGGCCACGATGCGCCAGCTGCTGCGCTCGCTGGGCGTGGGGGTCAACTTCAGCTCGCTGCTCATCGCGCTGGCCACCTTCGGCATCCTCTACCTGCTGGGCGTCGAGAACTGGCTGGGCCTCTCCTTCTCGGTCATCACGGGTCTGGTGGCAGGCATCATCATCGGCCAGGCGACCGAATACTACACCTCGCACTCCTACAAGCCGACGCAGAAGATTGCCGGCAGCGCGCAGACGGGTCCCGCCACGGTGATTATCGCCGGCGTGGGCTCGGGCATGATTTCGACGGCGATTCCCGTGGTGACCATCGGCGCCGCCATCATCGTGGCCTACCTCTGCGCCATCGGCTTCGACGTCCACCACATGCTCGAACCGCAGAACCTCTCGCTGGGCCTCTACGGCATCGGCATTGCGGCCGTGGGCATGCTCTCGACGCTCGGCATCACGCTGGCCACCGACGCCTACGGTCCGATTGCCGACAACGCCGGCGGCAACGCCGAGATGAGCGGTCTGGGGGCCGAGGTGCGCCGTCGCACCGATGCGCTCGATGCGCTGGGCAACACGACGGCCGCCACGGGTAAGGGCTTCGCCATCGGTTCGGCGGCCCTCACGGCGCTGGCGCTGCTGGCCTCCTACGTCGAGGAGATTCGCATCGGCATGCTTCACAACGGGCAGACGCTCTTGGAGCTTCCGGGCGGTGTGACCCGTCTGGTCGAGGATGCCTCGATGCTCGACTTCATGGAGTACTACCACATCTCGCTCATGAACCCCACGGTGCTCATCGGCCTCTTCATCGGCGCGATGATGTCGTTCCTCTTCTGCGGTCTGACGATGAATGCCGTGGGCCGCGCGGCCGAGAGCATGGTGACGGAGGTGCGCCGCCAGTTCCGCGAAATCAAGGGCATCCTCACGGGTGAGGGTACGCCCGACTACGCCCGCTGCGTCGCCATCTCGACGCGGGGCGCCCAGCGCGAGATGCTCTTCCCGAGTCTGCTGGCCATTATCGTGCCGGTGGTCGTGGGTCTCGTCTTCGGTGTGGCCGGCGTCATGGGGCTGCTCGTCGGCGGACTGAGCTCGGGCTTCGTGCTGGCGGTCTTCATGGCCAATGCCGGCGGTGCGTGGGACAACGCCAAGAAGATGATTGAGGAGGGCCACTTCGGCGGCAAGGGCTCCGACTGCCACAAGGCGACGGTCGTGGGCGATACGGTGGGCGACCCCTTCAAGGATACCTCGGGCCCGTCGCTCAACATCCTGGTCAAGCTCATGTCGATGGTGGCCATCGTCATGGCCGGCCTCACGGTGACCTGGCACCTCTTTTAGCAGGGTGTGACCGGCGGGCGTGACCGGCGTGTGTGACGCCCGGGCCGACGGCATTCGGCTGGAACCGGCATCGGGCTCCGGCGGCCGGCGGAGAAGCAGGCCGGCAGGATGTTCGGGGAAAGTCCGGGGAAAGTCCGGAAAAGGTCCGGCCGGAACCGGCTTGTAACCGGCTTCAGCATGCGGGGGCGCAGCTTTTTGGAGGCTGCGCCTCCGCCTTTTTATGCCACCGGGGTGCGGCAGACGGACGGTGCACGCTTCCGCATGTCGCGGAAAAGTCCTATCTTTGCCTTCATGAAAAACATCGTATTCGATTTGGGCGGCGTCGTCTTCGCCCGCAACATAAAGCGCTGCACGCAGGAGTTCATCGACTTCTTCTCCTTTGTCCGCTCGGAGCGGATGCCCCGCTTCTGGGAGGAGTACGACCGCGGCACCTCGACCTTCGAGGAGGTGACCCGCACCCTCGCCGACATGAACGGATGCAGCCTCGAGAAGTGCGCCTCCTACCTGCGCTACTCCATCGAACTGCAGGAGCCCGTGCAGCCGACCGAGGCGCTGATTCGTCAGCTGAAGCAGGCGGGCTATCGCCTCTACATCCTTTCGAACATGTCGCGCGAATTCATCGCCTACCTGCGCACCTTTCCCGTCTACGGGCTCTTCGAGGGCGAGGTGGTCTCCTGCGAGGAGGGGTGCGTGAAGCCCGAGCCGCGGATTTACGAGCTGCTGCTCCAGCGCTTCGGCCTCGACCCCGCCGAGACGCTCTTCATCGACGACCGCGGCATCAACCTCGAGGCTGCGGCCGCCTTCGGCATCCATACGCAGCGCTTCGACCCCAAGGCGCCCGAGGCTACGTGCCGCCTGCTGCGCGAGCAGCTGCTCGGTTGACGTCCCTGCGGCGGGAGGGGAGTGGACCCGCGCCGGACGGAAAAGGTGCCGGACAGGAGGAGCCAATGTGCCGGCCCGCACCGGGGTGGGTGAGCCCCGTACCGGACGGGCGGAGAAGATGTCGCGTCCGCGGCGGGTGGAGAAGGTGCCGCGCCTATGGCTGACGGGGAAGGTCCCGTGCCGGGATAGATGAGACCGTGCCGCACCGGACGGAATCCGCCCGTGCCGAGACGGGGCGCGCAGAATGGCGGCCGGAAAAAATCGACCCGCATCGGCGGCGCTTCCGGCACGCTCCTTGCCCGTGGGGCGGCGTATGCGAAATTTTCGGGAGCGATACGGGCGCTATGCGCTTTTCGTGCTGATTTTCGGACTCGGCGCAACCATCTTCATCGAACTGACCCCCTTTTTGGGCGGACTGATGGGGGCGGCAACTCTCTACGTGCTGCTGCGCGGCCAGATGGTCTTTCTGACCGAACGGCGGCGCTGGCGGCCGAGTGCCGCCGCTGCGCTGCTGCTGGTCGAGGCCGTCCTCTGCTTTCTGGTCCCCCTCACGCTGGTCGGCTGGATGCTGGTGGTCCACGTCCAGCACCTCGCGGCCGACCCCCAGCAGCTGCTCCACGCCGTGAAAAACCTCTCGGCGCTGCTCTACGAACGGACCGGCTACGACCTGTGGCAGGAGCGCAACGTGGCCTCGCTCATCGCCATGCTCCCCAGAGCGGGGCAGTACGTGCTGGGCGGCATCGTCGATTTCGCCGTCAACATTGTCGTGCTGCTGCTCGTCCTCTACTTCATGCTGACGGGCGGCCGGGCCATGGAGGCCTACGTCCGCGACCTGATACCCTTTGACGGTGGGCAGCGCGACGACGTCATTCACGAAATGCATCAGATTGTGCGGTCGAATGCCATCGGCATCCCGCTGCTGGCGGTCGTGCAGGGGGGCGTGGCGCTGGTGGGCTATCTGATTTTCGGGGTTCCCGACCCGCTGTTCTGGGGCGTGCTGACCTGCTTTGCGACGGTCATCCCGATTGTCGGCACGGCGCTGCTCTGGCTGCCGCTGGCCGCCTATCTGGCGCTGGAGGGCCACTGGGCCGCCGCCGTCGGGCTGGCCGCCTACGGGACGCTCGTGGTGACCCACGTCGACAACCTCACGCGGCTGGTGCTGCAGCGGCGCATGGCCGACATCCATCCGCTGGTGACCGTCTTCGGCGTCTTCGTCGGACTGGCCCTCTTCGGATTCATGGGCATCATCTTCGGGCCGCTCATGCTCTCGCTCTTCCTCTTCTGCCTCCACATCTTCAAGCGCCGCTACATCGACGGCCGTCCCGACGAGTCGGCAGACCCCGCCCCGACAGCCCGGCATTGACCGGGAACGGGGAGAAGAATGCCGACGGAACGGTTCGGCGCGGCCGATGCAGCCCGGGGCCGCTTTGTCCGGCGTTGACCCGTACCGATGAACCGGCTTTCCGGGGCGTTCCGCCCTTCGTCCCCTTCGTCCGTTTACCGCCCGGCCCCTGCGCGGAGCCGGTCGCCGCGCTGCAGCACCCTGAGGTAGAGCAGCAGCACGACATTCATCACCAGAGCATAGACGATGGCCGGGATGGCCATCCGTTCGTTGTTGAAAATCAGCGGCGACGAGGCGACGGCAATCGCCTGGGCGGCATTCTGCATGCCTACCTCGATGACGACCGTGCGGCGTCCCGTGCGGTCGAGCCCGAAGCCGTCGGCGAGCAGCCGCCCGGCCCCCATTGCCGCCAGAATCAGCAGCAGCGAGGCGCTGCCCAGCGCGGGCAGGTTCTCCAGGATGGTGCGGGCGTACTGCACGAAGAAGAGTGCGGCGAGCAGCATCAGCGCCGGGAAGGCGACCCGCCCCAGAAGGGTGTGCAGCCGCTGCGCCCGTGCGGGGAAGCGGCTGCGGAAGAGAGCGCCGCAGAGCATCGGCAGCAGCAGGAGGAGGATGTTCTGGAGAAGCAGCCGCCCGACGGGCAGCTCGATGGCCGTGTCGCTCTGCAGCGCGACGAAGCGGGCGACGCCCTCCATGAGCAGCGGGATGGTGACCAGCGTAATCAGGCTGCTGAGCGCCGTGAGCGTCACCGAGAGCGCCACGTCGCCCCGGGCCAGCATCGTGAAGACGTTCGACGAGCTGCCGCCGGGCGAGCAGGCGACGAGCATGAGTCCCATGAAGAGGACGGGTTCGAGGCGGAAGAGCACCCCCACGCCGAAGGCGATGAGCGGCAGCGCGACGAGCTGCCCGAGCAGGCCGGCCACCACCCCTTTGGGGCGATGCAGCAGGGCGGCGAACGAGTTGCGGTCGAGTTCGAGGCCGAGCTGGAACATCAGCACCAGCAGTATCGGCAGGACAATCCAGACGGTGTTCATGGCGGAGCGGTTTTGAGGCTTGCGGTTCGGGTTCGGAACGGTTCGGGTTCGGCGTTTGTGATTTTGGACGGTTCGGATTCGGGACGGTTCGGGTTCGGCGTTTGCGGGCTCGGAACGTTGCGCTTTCGGACCTTACGGCTTCGGGGCCGGAGCGCCGGCTACCGGACGCCGGCTACCGAGCGGGGATAGCGCAGCACGATGGCCAGCAGCGCGCAGAGGCCCATGATGAAGGGGTAGTAGAGGTAGCGGATAATCTCCAGCGGCGAGAGCCCCGTCAGCCCGGCCGCCATGAGCAGCTGGGCGCCGTAGGGGAGCAGCCCCTGCGTGAAGCACGAGAAGGTGTCGAGCAGGCTGGCGCTGCGGCGGCGGTCGATGCCGAAGCGGTCGGCGATTTTGCGGGCGATGGGTCCCACGGTGAGGATGGCGATGGTGTTGTTGGCCGTGCAGAGGTTGGCTACGCAGACCAGCCCGGCGATGGAGGCCTCCGCACCGCGCCGTCCCCGGATGCGGTGGGTCATCAGGCCGATGAGGTAGTCGATGCCGCCGTTGTGGCGCAGCATCTCGAGCACGCCGCCCGCCAGCATCGTGATGATGATGAGCTCGCCCATCCCCGTGATGCCGCGTCCCATGCCGCTGCACCACTCCAGCGCCGTGAAGCTCCCGGCCGCCATGCCGATGAGCCCCGACGAGAGGATGCCCAGCAGGAGCACCTTCATCACGTTCATGCCGCAGAGCGCCGTGACGAGCACCAGCAGGTAGGGCACCACGCGGACCCACTCAATGCGCTCGGTGGCCGTGGCGCCGCCGACAGCTTCGCCCGTGAGGATGTAGAGCACCAGCGTGGCGACGGCCGCCGGGGCGACGATGCGGATGTTGACGCGGAACTTGTCGCGCAGGTCGCACTCCTGGGTGCGGGTGGCGGCGATGGTGGTGTCGGAGATGAACGAGAGGTTGTCGCCGAAGAAGGCGCCGCCGGCGACGATGGCCGTCAGCCAGGCGGCGTTGCTTCCCGTCTCGGCGGCGATGCCCCCGGCCACGGGGACGAGTGCGACGATGGTCCCCACCGAGGTGCCGATGGCCAGCGACACGAAGCACGAGGCGAGGAAGAGCCCCGCCGGAAGCAGCGAGTCGGGCAGCAGGTGGAGCGTCAGGTTGACCGTCGCGTCGACGGCCCCCATGCTGCGGGCCGACTCGGCGAAGGCCCCCGCCAGGATGAAAATCCATATCATGAGCATCACGTTGCCGTTCGACGCCCCGGCCGAGAAGAGCTCGATGCGGCGGGCGAAGGGGAGGTCGCGCGTCGTGGCGACGGCGTAGACGGCGGCGGCAAGAAAGGCCACCGAGACGGGCATCCGGTAGAAGTCGCCCGCCACCAGCGAGACGAGCAGGTAGCTGGCCAGAAAGACCAGGAGCGGCGTAAGGGCGAAGAGCCCTCCGCGGTGCGGGCCGTGCGGTATCTTGTTGTCGTGGTGCATTTCGGAATCGGTGTTTCGGGGCAAAAATAAGCGCTTTTTCGCAAAATCCGACATCCGCGCCACTTTTCGTCCGCCGCGGCCCCGAACGGAACGATGTTTGAACGCTTCTCCGGCTGAAAAAAATCCCTGTCCGAATGAAACGCATTCTCTTCTATCTGGTCCCGGTGCTCTTCTGCTTCGGCATCGGCGCCATGGCGGGCTGGCTCCAGAGCGAGGCGCTCGTCGAGTGGTATCCCACGCTGGTCAAGTCGCCGCTCACGCCCCCGGCCGTCGTCTTCCCCGTGGCGTGGAGCATCCTCTACCTCTGCATGGGCATCTCGCTGGGGGCGGTGCTCGCCCGCGAGGAGCTGCTGCAGGCCCGCAGCGCGCTGGTGTGGCTGTGGCTGGCTCAGCTGGCCGCCAACTTCCTGTGGAGCGTCCTCTTCTTCGACCTGCGCAACCCGACGGCGGGCCTCATCGACATCGCGCTGCTCGACATGCTGGTCTTCGCCTACGTGGTCGTTTCCTGGCGCCTGTGCCGGCCCGCGGCCTGGCTCTTCGTCCCCTACCTGCTCTGGCTGCTCTTCGCCACCTACCTTAATGCCTACATCTGGGCCTTCAACTAAGGTGCGGCGCCCACTTTGCGGCCCGCGTGCGGGGATTCCCGAAAAATTCGTATCTTTGAGGCCGAAAACCCGAAACTTATGGCAGGCTCCAATTTTGTAGACTACGTGAAAATCTTCGCCCGCTCGGGCCACGGCGGCGCGGGCTCGGCCCACTTCCGCCGCGAGAAGTTCGTCGCCTTCGGCGGCCCCGACGGCGGCGACGGCGGCCGCGGCGGCAGCATCGTGCTTCAGGGTGACCGTCAGTACTGGACACTCATCCACCTCAAGTACCAGCGCCACCAGTTCGCCGAGGACGGCGGCAACGGCTCGGGAGCCCGCTCGACGGGCAAGGATGCCCGCGACATCGTCATCCCCGTACCGCTGGGCACCGTGGCGCGCAACGCCGAGACGGGCGAGCTGGTGGGCGAGGTGACGGCCGACGGCGAGCGGCTGGTGCTGCTCAAGGGGGGCCGCGGAGGGCTGGGCAACTGGCACTTCAAGACGGCGACCAACCAGGCGCCCCGCTATGCGCAGCCGGGCGAGGAGGGGGCCGAGGGCTCCTTCATCCTCGAACTGAAGGTGCTGGCCGACGTGGGGCTGGTGGGCTTCCCCAATGCCGGGAAGTCGACGCTCCTCTCGGTGGTCTCGGCCGCCAAGCCCAAAATCGCCAACTACGCCTTCACGACGCTGGAGCCCAACCTCGGCATCGTCGAGGTGCGCGATGGCAAGTCGTTCGTCATGGCCGACATTCCGGGCATCATCGAGGGTGCGCACGAAGGCCGCGGCCTCGGCACGCGCTTCCTGCGCCACATCGAGCGCAATTCGGTGCTGCTCTTCATGGTGCCGGCCGACAGCGACGACGTGCGCCGCGACTATGAGATTCTGCTGGGCGAGCTGACGCAGTACAACCCCGAGCTGCTGGACAAGCAGCGGCTGCTGGCCGTCACCAAGTGCGACATGCTCGACGACGAGCTGCTCGAAGAGATGAAGTCCCACCTGCCCGAGGGCGTTCCGTCGCTCTTCATCTCGTCGGTCTCGGGGCTGAACATCGCACGGCTCAAGGACATGCTTTGGGAGGCGCTCCAGCGCTGAGCGCCCTACGGGGTGAAGCCGAAGAATTCGTAGTTGGTCACCCGCAGCGCAAATTCACCGTTGAAATAATCGACAATTCCGCACAGCGAGCCTTTGCCCTTGGGCAGAGGCTCGCCTGCGTATTGGGCGCTGCCGAGCGTGCGGACGCGGAAGGTGGCCCCCGTGGAGTCGACGATGGTGCGCTCCGTGGTGAGCCGCTTGCCGCTCAGCGGGTCGATGTCGCACCAGGTGCCCTGCGTGGTGAAGCGCACCTGGTCGAAGCGGACGTAGGTGTCGACGTCGCGCAGCGAAATCTCGGAGATGGAGCGGCGGACGAAGTCGCGTTGCAGCGTTCCGCCGTCGTTGCACCGCAGGTAGTGGGAGAGCTCCCGCGCGGGGATGCGGTCGACGGCATAGTCGCCCCGGGGCGGGGCGCCGAGCTGGATTTTCCCGCCGTAGTCGCCCAGCGCCAGACCGTTGCAGTAGAGCGTGAGGTTGGCCCCGAGCGGATAGTCGCGGTAGAGGTCCGCGGCGTCGACGGCCACCTCGATTCCGCCGCTTGCGTCGGCTACGACCAGCGTGCGGTCGAACTCTCCGTAGTGGTCGTTGGCCGTGACGACGCACCGCAGCCGGATGTCGCGCGTGAGCGTCACGCTCGCTTTGGTGCAGAGCGACTTCAGATGGGCGATGCTCATGAACACGGCGTCGGGCCCGGGCATGTAGCCGGGCTCGTCCGCCTTGTCGCAGCTTCCGGCCCAGAGGAGACTAACGAACAACAAGACAGTCGGTTTCATACCTCATCTTAAGCATGTACCGGTCCGAGGAGGAGCCTTCGAGCTGCAGGATGCCGGTCAGCGTGACCTCGCCGGTCGGAATCGGAGCGTCGGCAAAGTCGGCATAGGCGCGGACGTAGGTGCGGAGCGTGCGGCCCGACGCATCGGCAAACGTATGGTAGCCGCTCCACGTCTCGGGAGCAGGCTCCCCGTCGTCGGGACGGAGTTGCAGCGCCTCGATGCGGACCAGCGTGCCGCACCGTTCGGGCGTGAGTTCGGAGATGTGCAGAAGGGTGGGTTCGACGCTCTGCCCGCCGTCGAGGCGGACGATGGCGGCGTCGGCTGCGGGGCGCGAGCCGAGGTAGCCGGTCGCATATCCGCTGCCGGGTTCGGCGCGGGTGCCGGCCTGGAGCACCCCGTACTGGAGTCCGAGCGTCAGGCCGCGCAGCCGCACCATGAGGCGGCTTCCGGGCGGGTAGTCGTTGTGCAGGTGGTCCAGCCCGACCATCACCTCGAGGGCGGCACCCGCCTGCTCGATGCAGAGCGTGCGGTAGAAGTTGCCGGCGCGGTCGCTCGTCGTGACGTACCCCACGACGCGGATATCCTCCTCGACCAGGGTCGGGCGGCCCGTGTAGCGTGCGCGCAGTTCCGAAAGAGGGGTGTTGCCCTCCCCGGCCGCGGCGCCGCCGGCCGCTTCGGAGAAGTGCGAATCATAACAGCCGCCCGCGGAGAGTAGAGTGGCGAGCAGCAGCGCTGTGATGCCCCGGCGTGCCATGGTCACTCTTCGATGCGGGAGTCCTTCAGACCGAGGAAGTAGAGGATGCCGTCCAGACCGATGGTCGAGATGGACTGGCGGGCCGTCGCCTTGACCTTGGGTTTGGCGTGGAAGGCGATGCCCAGACCCGCCAGGTTGAGCATCGGCAGGTCGTTGGCTCCGTCGCCCACGGCCACCGACTGGGCGATGTTGATTTTCTCGAACTGGCAGAGCAGCCGCAGCAGCTCGGCCTTGCGGCGTCCGTCGACGATTTCGCCCGCATAGCGGCCCGTGAGCTTGCCGTCGGCGATTTCCAGCTCGTTGGCATAGACGTAGTCGAAGCCGTACTTCTGGCGCAGGTAGTTGCCGAAGTAGGTGAAGCCGCCCGAGAGGATGGCCGTCTTGTAGCCCACGCGCTTGAGGATGGTCATCATGCGTTCGAGCCCCTCGGTGATGGGCAGGTGGGTGGCGATGTCCTCCATGACCGAGACGTCGAGCCCGCGCAGCAGCGCCACGCGCCGCGTGAAGCTCTCGCGGAAGTCGATTTCGCCCCGCATGGCGCTCTCGGTTATGGCACGAACCTTGTCGCCCACACCTGCGCGGTCGGCCAGTTCGTCGATGACCTCCGTCTCGATGAGCGTCGAATCCATGTCGAAGCAGATGAGACGGCGGCTGCGGCGGTAGATGTCGTCCTTCTGGAACGAGACGTCGAGCCCGATTTCCGAGAGGTTCATGAAGCGCTCCTGCATGGTGCTCTTCTGCTCGTCGGTGAGCGAGCCGCGCACCGAGAGCTCGATGCACGACTTGGCGGCGCGGTCGTCGCGTTCGAGGGGCATGCGGCCCGTCAGGCGCTTGATGGCGTCGATGTTGAGCCCCTGCTCGGCCACCACCTTCGTTACCTCGGCGATGTGGCGCGCCGTAACGGTGCGGCCCAGCAGCGTGATGATGTAGCGGTTTTTGCCCTGACGGCTCACCCAGTCGTTGTACTTCTCCTCGGAAATCGGCGTGAAACGAATCATGACACCCAGCTCCGAGCTCTTGAAGAGCAGCTCCTTCATGATGTTGCCCGACTTGTCGGAGGTGGTCATGAAGAGGATGCCCAGCGTGAGCGACTGGTGGATGTTGGCCTGTCCGATGTCGAGAATGAAGGCATCGTAGCGGGCGAGGATTTCGGTCAGGGAGGAGGTCATGCCCGGCTTGTCTTCGCCGGAGATGTTTATCTGGATGATTTCCACGTTGTTCTTCATCGTAAGTGAGGGCTTTTACCGTAAATTTGAAACAAAGTTAGTAAAATATCTGTTTTTTGGCTATTTTTGTCCGCACAAACTTTTTTCGGGAGGATACGACTCATGTGGCCACTCTTCAACATATTCACGGCCGTGGCGGCTGAAACGCCCGCCCCGCTCATGCTGCCCGACAGCGTGCAGAAGGCCCGCTTTGCGGAGACGGTCCGCAGGCTGGCCGACTTCGACTTCGACGAGTTCCTGCGCAACATGGCCTCCGAGATGCTGTGGGTGGCCATCAAGATTGTCATCGCGCTGGCCATCTACTTCATCGGGCGCTGGATTGTGCGCCGGCTGGTGAAGCTGCTCGACGCCGCCTTCGAGCGCCGCAAGGTCGACGTCTCGCTGCGGATGTTCCTCCGCAAGACCGTGCGCGTCGTCTTCACGCTCATCCTGGTGATGATTGTCGTCCAGACGCTCGGCGTCAACGTCACCTCGCTCATCGCCCTCTTCTCGGCCGCCACGCTGGCCATCGGTATGGCCCTCAGCGGCACGGCCCAGAACTTCGCCGGCGGCGTGATGATTCTGTTGATGAAGCCCTACCGCGTGGGCGACTACATCTCGGCGCAGGGGCAGTCGGGCACGGTGCGCGAAATCAAGCTCTTCTCGACGGTCATCGCCACCAACGACAACCAGATTATCTACATTCCCAACAACTCCATCGCCACGGCCATCATCGACAACTACTCGACGGCCGACCGGCGGCGCGTCGACTGGACCATCGGCATCTCCTACGGCGACGACGTGGATGTGGCGCGTAAGGCGATTCTCGAGATTCTGGCCGCCGACGAGCGGGTGCTTCGCGAGCCTGCGCCCGTGGTGTGGGTTGCGGCGCTGGCCGACAGTTCGGTGAACCTTACGGTGCGGGCCTGGACGCTCAACGCCGACTACTGGAGTGTCTTCTACGAAAACAACGAACGATTCTACAAGCAGCTGCCCCAGCACGGGGTCAGCTTCCCCTTTCCGCAGATGGATGTGCACGTGAAAAAGGAGTAGAGCTCCCAAGCGTAAAGTCAAACCATTTTTTAATTAAACTCAAATTTATTCCTATGAAAAAAATGCTGTTTTTGGCGCTCGTCGCCATGACCGTCGCCACGATGACGGCCTGCAACAAGGAGCATCAGAGCGGTCCTGAATATCAGACGCCTACCGACATCGAAGGCATCGTCTTCTGGTCGAAGGGCAAGAACCCCTCGTCGCCCATTGCGGCCGACCAGCCCGTGGTGGTCAACGCCACGCTCTCGAACCCCTACCGCCTCTACCTTGCGCTGATTCGCTATACGGTCGACCAGAGCGCGGTGACCACCCCCAGCGAGGATTACGAGCCCGGAGTCGAACGGACCGCCTCGGAGGTGGAATACGAGCCCGACCGTCTGCAGACGCGCGCCATCTACCAGGGCGAGATTCCCAAGCAGCCCGTGGGGTCGAAGGTCTCCTTCTACATCTGGACCATCAGCCCGTTCGGCGTGGTGTCGTACAGCTTCCCCCAGGAGTATACGGTGACGGTCGAGAGCAACGGCACCGGCGGCCTCGAACCGGAGCCCGAACCCGAGCAGCCCGGCGAGTAACGCCCATGATTGCGAAAACTTCTAATCACAACTTTTTTTATACACTATGGAACTGAAGGATATTCTGGCCATTTCGGGTCAGCCCGGACTCTACAAATACGTGGCCCAGTCCACGCGCGGCGTGATTGTCGAGTCGCTGCTCGACGGCAAGCGTTCGAACGCGTCGGCCTCGTCGCGTGTGAGCGCGCTGACCGAGATTTCGATGTTCACCGAGGGCGACGATATTCCGCTGGCCGAGGTCTTTACCCGGATTTATGCCCATACGGGCGGCAAACAGGCCATCAGCCACCGCGAATCGCCCGAAGCACTCAAGGCCTTCTTCGCCGAGGTGCTTCCCGAATACGACCGCGAGCGGGTGCACCTCTCCGACATCAAGAAGTGCATCTCGTGGTACAACATTCTGGTTGGCGCCGGCTTCACGGAGTTCAAGCTCCCCGAGCAGGAGAACGGCGAAGAGCAGAAGTAGGGCGGATGTATCCCTGCAAAGAGCTCCCGCACCCCCACGGTGCGGGACTTTTTTGTTGTACGGGACAGACCGCAGGCGTCCGGCTGCGATACGTTTGTATGAATTTTGCGCTTCGGAGGAGCACGAAGCCCCGCGATTGCTTATCTTTGCAGATGGTTCGCTGCCGTGCGGGCGCTGTCGCCCGCGTGCGGCTGAGCGCGGACCGAACGAACTGATGTGAATTCCGCGTGAGCCTCCCGGCTCCGCACAACAAGAGCATGAGCCCTATGGAGAAGAAGAAAAAGGTATTGGCGCTGGTCGCGCACGACAACATGAAACGCGACCTGGCGGAGTGGGTGGACTGGAACTCCGGAAAGTTGAGCGAGCATCACCTCGTCTGCACCGGAACGACGGGCAAGATGGTGGAGCGGACGCTTCTGGACCATCAGTGGGAGCATGGTGACGAGACCGAGCGGACGCGGCTCCACATCACGCTGCTCAAGTCGGGCCCGCTGGGTGGTGACCAGCAGTTGGGGTCGCTCATTGCCGACGGGAAAATCAATGCGCTGATTTTCTTCTGGGACCCGATGTCGGCCCAGCCGCACGATGTCGACGTCAAGGCGCTGCTGCGTCTGGCGACGCTCTACAACGTGCCGACGGCCATCAACCGCTCGTCGGCCGACTTCCTCATCTCGTCGCCCCTGTTCGAGGACGACGACTACTGCCCCGTGGTGAAGGACTACCGCGAATATGTGGAGCGGGTGCTGAAGTAGGCGGGGGAGCGCCCGGCGCATCCCGCATCCCGCATCCCGCAACGCGTCATTGCGCGAGGCAACCGGCCATGGAGAAGGCCGTACCGGTGTCCGGTACGGCCTTCTTTGCGTAGGGAGCCTGCGGCCGCTTGCCGCTCAGCGGCCGTTGCGCTCGCGGATGATGGCCAGCAGGCGGTCGAGCTGGCCGTTGCGCCCCGAGAGGTACTCCGCGGCGATGCACGGGATGGGGATGTCGGGCTGCACGACCCCGTCGACGGCGCGCGTACGCTCATCGATGCGCACCATCGAGACGGCCCCCTGGTAGAGGTTCGTAGGAAGGAGGAGGCCTCCGTCGACCACCTCGCCGTACTTGAGGGCGTTGTGCCGCAGCGGCTCGCCGGCCAGCAGGGCGGCGCCGTGGTACTGGAGCATGTTGACGAACGAGGCGGCAATCGAGCCCGTGTCGCGTCCGACGAGCACGTAGAACCGGAGCCCGTCGACATGCATCGCGGGGATGGTCGGGAACGAACGGACGAACTCTCCCTCGGGCAGCGGCACGGTCTGCCCGAGCATCTCCTCGGTCAGAAAGTCGTAGTAGGGCATCGACCTTCTCGATGCCTTGACCCACTGCCCGGTGCAGTACTCCACGACGGGCTTGTCGATGAAGATGGACAGGAGCCGGTCGAAGTTGTGGCCGTTGCCGCCGGTGTTGCGCCTCAGGTCGAGGATGACGTCCGTCAGCCCCTGCCGGCGGAAGTCGCGAAGCGTCCGGTGGAGGATGCGAATCAGCCGGTTGTTGTTGGGGAAGAATTCGGGAATGGCGATGTAGCCGCAGCCCGCCTCGGGCCAGGTGCGGATGCTGCGGTCCAGCTCCTCGGCGCGCGTGAGGAGGAACAGCGTTCGGGCGTTCGGCATGCCGGGGGTCTCGATGACCATCGGCCGGCCGTCGCGCCGGAGCTCGATGCGGAAACGGTCGAAGACCTGGCTGTAGAAGCAACGCCCCATGAGCGTGATGGGATACGTGTAGCGGTCGTCGTAGCCGTACTTGAGGTATTCGGCCGCCGGTACACCGTTGATGGCCGTCACCTGGTCGCCGCGCCGGAAGGCCGGGTCGAGCGAGCGGTCGACGACGAGCGTGTCGTTGATTTGCAGCAGGCTGAAGCCCGGGGTGGGCAGCGTCCGCTCGAAGCGCCGCAGGTCGCGGCGGGTGTAGACCTCGGGGTCGGCGATGGTCGGTATCAGAATCCGGTAGTGGGGGTCTTCGTAGTGGAGACGGTCCAGGTAGGGGCGCATCGCCCAGAAGAGTTCCGAGGTGAGCAGCGAATCCTTGCCCAGCGAATCGCAGCGGGCGTCAATCTCGGCGCGGATTTGCCGCATTTCGGCCTCCGTAAAGAGCGAATCGAGTCCCGGATGGCTGCTGACGCGGAAAAGACGGCGCTCACCGCCGACCAGCGAGCGGGGCATGTTGACGTCGAGGATGGCGTAGCATCGGTCGGGGACGCGCACCTCGAAGCTCCGGCCGGCCTGCATGATGCTGTCCAGCTCCTTGCCGGTGAGCTGTGCGGCCCGTATCGCCGGCTGGGGCCGGTCGGGGGTGTTGATGGAGTCGGGGCCGCCGGAAGAGTTGTAAGCGCCGGGAGCTTCGGGTGCTTCGGTGGCCTCGGGTGCCTTGGGAGCTTCGGTGGCCTCGGGTGCCTTGGAAAGACCGGCGGGGCCGGGAACGTCGGGAGCTGCCGCAAGGAGCAGCGGAAGAAACAGGGCCGCAAGGAGCAGCGTCTGACGGAGCGGGTTTCGGTCCATGGTTCAGCGGGTTGGTTACCCTTCTTATCTTAAACGGTTCCGAAGAGCCGAATCGTATCCCGCCGGACCGCTTTTTTTGTTTTTTCGGACGGCTTTTTCGGGCGGTTCCTCTTCCGCCCGGTTCCTCCTCCGCCCGGTTCCTCCTCTGCCCCGGTTTCGCCGCCGCCCGGTTTTCCGCTCCCTTCCCCGGCTCTGCTGCCCGCCTTTCTCCGCGGCCCGGCGAAGGTCAGAGGTCGTGCGACAGCGGGGCGGGAACGGCCCCCGAGAGGTCGTAGTCGCCCCACCGCTCGGCAATGAGGTCGAGCGTTGCGTAGAGCTCTTCGACGTCGAGCGTCGTGACCAGCTTCAGCCGCGTCTCCTTGAAGTTGGGCAGCCCCTTGAAGTAATTGGTCAGGTGGCGCCGCATCTCGAGGATGCCGACGTAGTCGCCCTTCACCTCGAGCGACTTGGCGAGGTGCTCGCGGGCGATGGCCACCCGCTCCCGGACCGAGGGCTGCGGCAGCACCTCGCCCGTGGCCAGATAGTGCTTCACCTCGCGGAAAATCCAGGGCCGGCCGTAGGTCGCGCGGCCAATCATCACGCCGTCGACGCCGTAGCGGTCGAACATCTCGGCGGCACGGGGCCCCGAGTCGACGTCGCCGTTGCCGATGATGGGGATGTGGATGGCGGGGTTGTTCTTCACCCGCCCGATGAGCGTCCAGTCGGCCTCGCCGCGGTACATCTGGGCCCGCGTGCGGCCGTGGATGGTGAGCGCCGCGATGCCGACGTCCTGCAGCCGCAGGGCTATCTCCTCGATGTTCTTCGACTCGTCGTCCCACCCCAGCCGCGTCTTGACCGTCACGGGTTTCCGCACGGCGCGGACAATCTGGCGCGTCATCTCGACCATCAGCGGCACGTCGCGCATCATGCCCGAACCGGCGCCGCGCCCGGCAATCTTCTTGACCGGGCAGCCGAAGTTGATGTCGATGATGTCGGGGTCGGCCGCCTCGGCCATGCGGGCCGCCTCGACCATCGGCTCGATGAGGTGTCCGTAGATTTGGATGCCCACGGGGCGCTCCGCGTCGTCGATTTCGAGCTTCTTGAGCGATTTGGCGGCGTCGCGGATAAGGCCGTCCGAGGAGATGAACTCCGTGTAGACCACGTCGGCGCCGAAGCGCTTGCACATGTAGCGGAACGAGGGGTCGGTCACGTCCTCCATCGGGGCGAGCAGCAGCGGCTTCTCCCCGAGTTCTATGTCGGCGATTTTCATGCTTCGGGTGTTTTGATGCGGGTGACGAGGATTTTGTCGATGCGCACGCCGTCCATGTCGACGATTTCGAGGCGCAGCCCCTTCCAGTCGACCTGCTCGCCCGTCTGGGGAATGTGGCCCGTCAGGTCGAGGAAGAGGCCGCTGACGGTGTTGTAGGCGTTGTCGAGCGGCGTGCCGTCCATGCCGAAGTGGGTCAGCAGGTCGAAGAAGGGGCACTGCCCGTCGACCAGGCAGCTGCCGTCCTCGCGCGTGACGATGTCGGGCTCCTCCTCGCCGTCGGGAATCTCGCCCACGAGCGCCTCGAAGATATCCTTGAGGGTGATGATGCCCCGCGTGAGGCCGAACTCGTCGAAGACCACGCCGTAGCCGAGCTGCTCGTTGCGCAGCTGCTCGAGGGCGCCGTAGACCTCGAGCCCCTCGTGGAAGAACTTGACCGGTTCGAGGTGCCGTTCGAGCGAGAAGCCGGGCTCGTGGAGGTGCTGGAAGAGCTCCTTGAGGTAGACCACGCCGATGAGCGAGTCGAGGCTGCCCCGGCCCACGGGGTAGCGGTTGTGGGGGTGGGCGTTCACCACGGCGCGGATTTCATCGGGCGTCATCCCGACCTCGAGCCACGTCAGTTCGCCGCGGGGCGTCATGATGGATTCGACCCGGCGGTCGCCCAGCGAGAAGACGCGCCCGACGATTTTCTGCTCGACCTCCTGCACCTCGCCCTCCTCGGCCCCCTCGCGGATGATGGAGCGAATCTCCTCCTCGGTGACGCGGCTCCCGGCCTTCTCGATGCCCATCAGGTGGGTGATGCCCGCCGTGCTGCGCGAGAGCAGCCAGACGAAGGGCGAGGCGACGAGCGAGAGCAGGTGCATGGGGCGCGAGACGGCGCAGGCGGTCTTCTCGGCGGCGTTCATGCCGATGCGCTTGGGAACCAGCTCGCCGAAGATGAGCGTGAGGTAGGTGACCGCAATGACGATGAGGACCTGTGCCGTGGCGGCTGCCGCGCGCGGCGGGATGCCCAGTGCGGCCAGCTCGTGACCGAAGCGTTCGGCCAGCGCATCGCCCGAGTAGATACCCGTGAGGATGCCGATGAGCGTGATGCCGATTTGGATGGTCGAGAGGAAGCGGTCGGGGTTCTCGATGAGCCGCAGTGCGCGGCGTGCCCCGGCGTTGCCCGCGCGCGACTCCAGGTCGAGCTTCGAGCGGCGGGCGGAGATGAGTGCTATTTCCGACATGGCGAAGAGGCCGTTGAGCAGAATCAGCACCAGAATGATGATAATTTCCATAGAAGGTGCGGAAAAATCCGTCGTTTTGTCTGCAAAGATAGGCATAGTTTCCGAAAGCGGAAAATCGCAGGGGCGGTTCGCGGCGGGAAACTTGCGCCGGAGGTTGATTTTCCGGGGAAAAAGCGTTAAATTTGCACCCTGATTCCGAATAGAAAAGTAATTACACGGTTATGAATATCGAGAACTTTGTTACGGAGGCGGCCCGTCGTGCCGCCGAAGCTCTTTACGGCCCGCTCGAGGGCGAGCAGCTGCAGCTCCAGAAGACCCGCCGCGAATTCGAGGGCGACTATACGCTGGTGACCTTCCCGCTGCTGCGACGAAGCCGCAAGTCGCCCGAGGCCACCGCGACCGAGCTGGGCACCTACATGAAGGAGCACAACCCCGAAATCAGCTCCTTCAACGTGGTCAAGGGCTTCCTGAACCTCGTGCTCGACGGCTCGTTCTGGGCCGACCGCTTCGACGAGCTGGCCGCGCAGGAGAACTACGGCTGCCAGCCCTCGACCGGCCGCACCGTGATGATTGAATACTCGTCGCCCAACACCAACAAGCCGCTCCACCTGGGCCACATCCGCAACAACCTGCTGGGCTACTCCGTGGCGCAGATTCTCCAGGCCAACGGCCACCGCGTCATCAAGGCCAACCTGGTCAACGACCGCGGCATCCACATCTGCAAGTCGATGCTGGCGTGGAAGCTCTACGGCGACGGCGAGACGCCCGCCTCGACGGGCATGAAGGGCGACCACCTGGTGGGCAAGTACTACGTCGAGTTCGACAAACACTACAAGGCCCAAATCAAGGAGCTCATGGCCGAGGGCCAGAGCGAGGAGGAGGCCAAGAAGAACGCCCCCATCATGCGCGAGGCGCAGGAGATGCTGCGCAAGTGGGAGGCGAAGGACCCCGAGGTCTACGCTCTGTGGGAGATGATGAACGGCTGGGTCTACGAGGGCTTCGATGTCACCTACCGGGCGCTGGGCGTCGATTTCGACAAGGTCTACTACGAGTCGCAGACCTACCTGTTGGGCAAGTCGCTCGTCGAGGAGGGGCTGCGCAAGGGGGTCTTCTACCGCCGTCCCGACAACTCGGTGTGGATTGACCTGCGCGCCGACGGTCTGGACGAGAAGCTGTTGCTGCGCGGCGACGGCACGTCGGTCTACATGACGCAGGACCTCGGCACGGCCTACCGCCGCTTCGAGGACAACCGGCTCGACGACATGATTTACGTGGTGGGCAACGAGCAGAACTACCACTTCCAGGTGCTCAAGCTGGTGCTCAAGAAGCTGGGCTACGCCGAGTGGAGCGACCACATCACCCACCTGTCGTACGGCATGGTCGAGCTGCCCGAGGGCAAGATGAAGTCGCGCGAGGGTACGGTGGTCGACGCCGACGACCTGATTGCCGACATGGTGCACACGGCCCGCGAGATGTCGGCCGAGCTGGGCAAGCTCGACGGCTGCACGGAGGAGGAGGCCAACGCCGTCTCGACGATGGTGGGCCTCGGCGCGCTCAAGTACTTCATCCTGAAGGTCGACCCCAAGAAGACGATGCTCTTCGACCCGCGCGAGTCGATTGACTTCAACGGCAATACGGGTCCCTTCATCCAGTACACCCACGCCCGCATCTGCTCGGTGCTGCGCAAGGCGGCCGAGGCGGGCATCGACTATTCGGAGCCGGTGCGTGCGTCCTATCTGCCCGAGGAGCGGGAGCTGGTCAAGATGCTGACCGAGTATCCGTCGGTGGTGAAGGCCGCCGGCGAGAACTTCGCCCCGTCGCTCATCGCCGCCTATGTCTACGAGCTGGCCAAGCAGTTCAACGGATACTACCACGACCACTCGATTCTGAAGGAGGAGCAGGCCGACGTGCGCCGCATGCGGCTTCGCCTGGCACAGCAGGTGGCGCGGGTCATCCGTCTGGGTATGAAGCTGCTGGGTATCGACGTCCCCGAGCGCATGTAACCGCGTGCCGGACGTTGTCCGAAGAGGTGTCCCGGAAGCCGACGGCTTCCGGGACTTTTTTGTGCGTTGTGCGGCCGGGGATGTCGTGTGCGGCGTGCGGCGCCGTGCGCCGGCCGCGCGGGTGAAGTGCGTGCGCCGGTTCGGCCGGAGGTGTCGTGTGTGGCCGGGATAATCGGGGAGGCCGGTGTCTTTGAGGCGGCCGGGATGGCCGGCGGGCGGTGATGTTGTGCGGCCGGGGGCCGGCGTGGTACGAATCTTGCGAGTGGGGGAGTCAGCAACAACCAAACACACATTCAGCGTGAAAACATTCGTTACTACCTTCACCCTCTCTCTTGCGTTGTGTGCGGCCGCCGGTGCGACGGCCCAAAGCAAGAGCACGGCTCCGGCCCCTGCGCCCGATACCGTGATGCTGTCGGAGACGACCGACGGCGACTACCTCGTGCGCAGGTTCGTCGTCCGGCGGCTCGACGACACGAGCTTCTCGTTGCTCTACCGCATTGACTCGGCACGCCTCGTCTCGACGCTGAACGGCAATGCCGGGGAGCTCTCCGAACTGGATGCCTTCGTCTCGGGCGCGATGCACGATACGCTCCGGCAGCTCCGTTCGGTGGTGATTACGGGTTATGCCTCGCCCGACGGCCCGATGCAGTTCAACCGGACGCTGGCCCTCCACCGCGCCCAGGACCTCAAGGGGTATGTCGATGCGAAGTACGCCCTTTCGCAGCATTGCCCCGTGAGCGTCAATACCGTCGTCGAGCCGTGGTCGGCCTGCCGGACGCTGGTCGCCGCCTCGAACATGCCCGAGCGGCAGGCGGTGCTCGACCTGCTGGACCGCAAACTGTCGGACGCCACCCTCGAGGCGAAGCTCAAGGCGATGCCCGCGGCGTGGAATTACCTCAAACACAACATCCTGCCGACGATGCGCCGGGCTACGCTGGTGGTCGTCTACAACGACGGCAACGTGGTCGTGCAGCGCACGATGCTGCCCAAGGCGGCCCCTGCGCCCGCTCCGGCGGCCAAGGGTTGCGGTGACAACTGCCCGTGCGAGGTCATCGACCGCTCCATCACCGGCATCATCGTCGAGATGCCCGAGGAGGATGCCGGACAGTACCGCCGCCAGCTTCGTCGCCAAATGCGTGACGAGGTGCGCGACGTCCGTCACGACGCCCGAGTGGCCGGCAAGGTCGAGAAGGAGCAGCTGCGCGGCATGAAGCAGGTCTCGAAGAAGGAGGCCAAGGCGGCCAAGAAGGCCGAAAAGGCGGCCCGCAAGAGTGCCCGCGAGCTGGAGCGGCTGCGTTGAGCCGGCCGCCGTGGGGCGTGCCGCAAGGCATGCTGCGAAGTGCGGAGCGGTCTTCCCGAGCGAAGGCCGCTCCGCTTTTTTCGCCTTTCGGCGGAGAGTTTCGGCGGAGAGTTTCGGCGGAGAGTTTTGGCGGAGAGTTTCGGGAGGGGGCGGGAGCGGGAGAGAGTTTCGGGGCGGTGTTTTTTGGAGCGGGCTGCTTCCGGAAGATGCTCCGGAGCCACGCCGCGCCGCCGGCCCGGGTGCCACCCCCTCTTTCTCCGCCTCGGAGCAGCGCCGCAGCCCAGTCCGAGTGCCACCTCCCTCTTTCTTCGCCCCGGCGCGGCCCGGCCCGAGTGCCACCCCCTCTTTCTCCGCTCCGGAGCAGCGCCGTGGCTGGCCCGAGTACCCCCCCCCTCTCTCCGCCCCGGAGCGGCGCTGCGGCCCGGGCCGGAAAAGAAAAATTTGCAGATTCAAAGGGATTTGCTATCTTTGCTCACAATTCATTAAAATCCGTTTACGATTATGGCAAATTTGAGAGACCTGAAGAAGGAGATTGACTATCGTCTTGAGGAGGTCGTTTTCGACTGCGATATGGCCATTTGTTTCCAGCCCTCGAAGGAGAAGGAGATTTTCGACGTGATGCAGGATGCCGTTGCCGTGCGCAACGCCCTCTTCGTCAAGGCGAACAATCCCGCCGAGCCGCACAACCGCTCGCTCGTGCGCAAGCACTACACCGCGCTGCGTGCGGAGATGGTTGCCGAGTACGACAAGCTCTTCAAGCGGCTGAGCGAAATCAACGAGGCCAAGTAGCGGCCATCCCTTCGCAAAACATGCGGGGCGGGAGTGCAACTCCCGCCCCGTTTTGTTTGCTTCCCGTGGCCGTCCTTCCCGCGGCCGCTCTTCCCGCGGCCGCTCTTTTCGCGGCTTTGCTTTCCGCGGCCATTCTTTTTGACGCTGTTCTCCCTGCGGCCGCTCTCTTTGCGCCCGGCTCGGTGCTCCACGCCCGACGCCCGATTCAGCGCCCTACGTTCGGCTCCGGAGCCTTCACCCCTTGCCCGGCCCCGGACTTAGCGCCCCTCGATGGCGTCGACGGCGTCGATGAGCGCGCCGCGCAGTCCCCGCCGCTCGAGCTCCGCCACGCCGCGGATGGTCGTGCCGCCCGGCGAGCAGACCTGGTCCTTGAGCCGGGCGGGATGCTCGCCGCTCTCCAGCTGGAGCCGCCCCGTGCCGACCACCATCTGGCTCACCATGCGGTAGGCCTCGTCGCGGGCGATGCCGTGCTTGACGGCGGCGTCGGCCAGCGCCTCGATTGAGAGCGCAATGAAGGCCGGCCCGCATCCGCAGATGGTGCCCGCGGCGCTCAGCTGCGCCGTGTCGACCACCGGGAGCAGCCCAATCCGGCCGAAGAGCTCCCGTACGGCCTGCCACTCCGCATCGCTGAGCGAGTGGCGCCGCTCGCAGACGATGATGCCCTCGCCCACCGAGACCGGCGTGTTGGGAATCGTCGAGAGGTGGTGCGTGCCGGGTGCGAGCAGCCGTTCGTAGTCGTCGAAGCACCATCCGGCCGCCACCGAGATGAGGCACTTGCTGCGCAGTGCGTCGCGCAGCGGCGCGAGCACCTCCTCAACCTGGTGGGGCTTCACGGCCACGACGACCGTGTCGGCGAAGTCGACCACCTCGGCCGCCTGCCGGAAGGCCCGGATGCCGCTCCGCTGCGTGTTGCGCCGCAGCTTGTCGAAGTCGCGGGCGCAGGCCCCCATCTCCTCCGCCGCAAGGGCCCCCTTGCGGAGCAGCCCCTCGGCCAATGCGCGGCCCATGTTGCCGAAGCCGATGAAGCCGAGTCTCATAGCGTGAAGGGTTTCGAGTAGTCGCGCTCGCCGAAGATGAGCGACCCGACCCGCACCTGGGTCGAGCCGCAGGCGACGGCCAGCTGATAGTCGTGCGACATGCCCATCGAGAGGGTGTCGAAATCGGCGCCGAAGCGGGGGCGCAGCTCGTCGAAGAGCTGCTTGAGGCGGCGGAAGTCGCGGCGGATGTGCTCCTCGTCGTCGGTGTTGGTGGCGATGCCCATCACGCCGCGGACGCGGAGCGCCGTTGCGGCGGCGAAGGGCTCCGAGGAGAGGTACTCCCTCAGCTCGTCGGGCTCCCAGCCCGATTTGGTCTCCTCGTCGGCGACGTGAATCTCGAGCAGGATGTCCAGCCGGCGGCCGCACTTCGCCGCTTCGTGCTGCAGCGCCTCGACCAGCCGCGCGCTGTCGACCGACTCGACCAGCGAGACGAACGGCGCAATGTACTTCACCTTGTTGGTCTGAAGATGACCTATCATGTGCCACTCGATATCCTTGGGCAGCACTTCGTATTTTGCCCGCAGCTCCTGCGGGCGGCTCTCGCCGAAGAGGCGTTGCCCGGCGTCGTAGGCCTCCCGGATGGCTTCGACCGGGTGGGTCTTCGAGACGGCGACGAGCCTTACCCCTTCGGGCAGCGACTCCCGCACGCGGGCCAGTTGTTCCTTTACCGACATGGTTGTCCGTTTTTTTATGTGAGAACAAATGTAGCGAATTTTCGCGGAACGGCGATACGGCCGCCGAAATTTTCCGCCGCAGCCCCTCCGGGCGTTTTGCGGTTTGCCGAGAGTTTCCTATATTTGTATTTGTTCCAAAACCCAGTAACCAGAAAAAATGAAAAAACGTCAATTGCTTCTCTCGGCCGTGGCGCTGCTCGCCTATGGGGCGGTTTCGGCCTGCACGAACTTCATCGTCACGCGCGGCGCCTCGACCGACGGGTCGGTCATGGTCTCCTACGCCGCCGATTCGCATGCCCTCTACGGGGCGCTCTACCACACGGCGGCCGGCCGCTACGCTCCGGGTACGATGATGCCCGTCTACGAGTGGGACACGGGCCGCTACCTGCGCGACATACCCCAGGCGGCGCAGACCTGGTCGACCGTCGGCAACATGAACGAGCACTCGCTCATCATCGGTGAGACCACCTACGGCGGCCGTGCCGAGCTGGCCGACTCGACGGGCGGCATCGACTACGGTTCGCTCATATACATCACGCTCCAGCGCGCCACGACGGCCCGTGAGGCCATCGCCCTCATCGCCGAGCTGGCCAACACCTACGGCTACGCCTCGAGCGGCGAGTCGTTCTCCATCGCCGACCCCAACGAGGCGTGGATTATGGAGCTCATCGGCAAGGGCTACAAGGACGACGGCAAGGGGGGCAACGCCCGCCGCGGCATCGTCTGGGTGGCACGCCGCATCCCCGACGGATATGTCTCGGGCCATGCCAACCAGGCGCGCATCACCACCTTCCCGCTCGACGACCCCGAGAACTGCCTCTATGCTCCCGACGTCATCTCGTTCGCCCGTGAAATGGGCTACTACGAGGGTCCGGACCGCAAGTTCAGCTTCGCCGACGCCTACTGCCCGGCCGACTTCGCCACGGTGCGCGGCTGCGACGCCCGCGTGTGGGCCTTCTTCCGCACGGTGGCCGACGGCATGGACGCCTATGAGGACTACGCCATGGGCTACAACCTCAAGAACCGTCTGCCGCTCTGGGTGAAGCCCCGCCAGAAGGTATCGCCCAAGACGGTCTTCGACTGCATGCGCGACCACTACGAGGGTACACCGATGGACATGACCCGCGACCTCGGTGCCGGCGGCCACAACTGCCCCTACCGCTGGCGCCCGATGGACTTCGAGGTGGACGGCGTCACCTACCTCAACGAGCGTGCGACGGCCACGCAGCAGACCGGCTTCTGGTTCGTGGGCCAGGCCCGCGCCGACCGTCCGGCCGATACGGGCATCCTCTGGTTCGGTGTCGACGATGCCGCAACCTCGTGCCTGACGCCGATTTTCTGCTCGGCGCAGGAGGTTCCCGAGTGCTTCAGCGAGAAGAACGGCTCGATGCTCAGCTATTCGCCCACGTCGGCCTTCTGGCTCTTCAACCGCACGACGAACTTCGCCTACATGCGCTACGACATGATTTCGGCCGACATCCGCAAGGTGACCGACAAGTGGGAGAACGACCACCTGGCCCTGATGGAGAGCCTTCCGGCCCGCATCGGCAAGATGTCGGACGAGGCGCGCCGCAGCTATCTGACCGAGGTGAGCGTCTCGACGGCACAGGAGCTCTTCGACCGCTGGCAGCGTCTGAACAGCTACCTGCTGATTAAGTACATGGACGGCAACGTCAAGAGCGAACACGGCGACGTGCTCTCGTACCTCGACGGCGACGGTTCGTCGGCCCACTTCGTCGACAACGGCAACGGCCGCGACATCCCCGACAAGATTCAGTTCCCGGGCTACAACGAGAAGTGGAAGCGCGCCGTGGCGGCCGACAACGGCGAGGTGCTGCGCGTGGTCAAGTAAGCGGCGCCATTCGGAGAAACAACCATAGTAAAACCATCGAGGGGAGGGCGGAGCCGCATCGGAGGCGCACGTCGTCCCCTCGCTCCTAAAACGAATACCATGAAATATGACATCATTGTAGTCGGCTCGGGTCCGGGCGGGTATGTCGCCGCCATCCGTGCCGCACAGCTCGGCCGGCGCGTGGCGCTTGTCGAGCGGGCCGAGGCGGGCGGCGTCTGCCTCAACTGGGGCTGCATCCCGACCAAGGCACTGCTCAAGAGCGCCCAGGTCTACGCCTGGTGCAAGGCTGCGGACCACTACGGCCTGACGCTCGACGGGGAGGTGCGCCCCGACCTGGAGCGCATCGTCGACCGCTCGCGCGGCGTGGCCGAGACGATGAGCAAGGGGGTTGCCTTCCTGCTGCGCAAGAACAACATCGACCTCATCACCGGCTTCGGCCGGCTGGTGGCTCCGGGGCGGCTCGACGTCGACGGCGTCGTCTACGAGGCGGACCACATCGTGCTGGCGACGGGCGCCCGTCCGCGCGAGATGCCCTTCATGCCCATCGACGGCGAGCATGTCCTCTCGTCGCGTCATGCGCTGGAGTTGCGGCGGCTGCCCGCGTCGATGGTGGTCGTCGGTTCGGGCGCCATAGGCAGCGAATTCGCCTGGTTCTACGCCACGCTGGGCGTCAAGGTGACGCTCGTCGAGTATCTGCCGCGCATCATGCCGCTCGAGGACGAGGAGGTCTCGAAGACCATGGAGCGCGTCTTCCGCAAGCTGCGGGCTACGGTGCTCACCTCGACCACCGTGCGCAGTGTCGTGGTCGGCGCCGACGGACGCTGCGTCGTCGAAGTCGAGGGGCGCAAGGGTGTCGAGTCGCTGAGCGCCGAGGTGGTGCTCTCGGCCGTCGGCATCAAGTCCAACATCGAGGGCATCGGCCTTGAGGAGCTGGGCATCGCCGTCGAGCGCGACAAGGTGGTGGTCGACCCCTTCTACCGCACCAACGTGCCGGGCATCTACGCCATCGGCGACATCGTGGGCGGTCCGGCGCTGGCGCACGTCGCTTCGGCCGAGGCCGTATGCTGCATCGAGGCCATCTGCGGGCTCAACCCCGCGCCGGTCGACTATTCGACCATCCCCTCGTGCATCTTCACCTCGCCCGAGGTGGCGTCGGTCGGCATGACCGAGCAGCAGGCGCGCGAGCGGGGCATCGACGTGCGCGTCGGGCGCTTCCCCTTCACCGCTTCGGGCAAGGCGACGGCGGCGGGCGACCGCGACGGCTTCGTCAAGCTGCTCTTCGACGGCGAGGAGCGCCTCATCGGCGCCCACATGGTGGGTGCCGGCGTCACCGAGATACTGGCCGAGCCGACGCTTGCCAAGGCGCTCGGCGTCACGGCCCACCGTCTGGCCCGCATCATCCATGCCCACCCCACGATGAACGAAGGGGTGATGGAGGCTGCCGAGGCGGCCATGGGCGCCGCGATTCACCTCTGACGCGGGGCGGCAGGCTTTCCACTGAGCGGTGCGGCAGGCTCTCCTCTGAGCGGGGGCCGGCTCTTCTCAGATGCGGGGGCGATTCTCCCCGGATGCGGGGGCGCCGCGATTCTCTCCGGATGCGGGGGCCGGTTCTCCCCGGATGCGGGGGCTGGCTCTCCTCTGAGCGGGGAGGACTGCTGCTCTCCGCCGGGTCGCTGGGCGCCGATTTTGTCAGGTCGTTCCGGCAGCTGACAATCAACTACCGGCAGATGTTCATCCGCGGCCGGTAACAGAACGCAGCGGCCGTCAGCAGAACAAACGAAGAGACGGGACCCCCGGAATTGAGGGGTTCCGTCTCTCTTTCTGCCCGGCTCAGAAGCGCCACGAGGCTCCCAGCAGCAGGTTGCGCGGACGGATGGCGTAGCGGTACGACGACGAGCTCGGTCCGTCGAAGAGCGTATAGGTGTAGCTGTCGCGGTCGAGCAGGTTGGTGGCCGTGAGGGTGAGCTCCCACCGCTCGCCGACCTTCCAGCCGAGCGAGGCGTCGACCAGCACGAGGTGCTTCCGCTGCGTGGAGGTGAGCTGCGTGTAGTAGTGCTCGCCCGTGAGGCGGATGACCAGCTGCCGCGTCGGCGCGAAGTGGAGTTGCAGCTGCTGGTCGAAGGAGTGCTGTACGGAGCGCTCCTGCTGTTCGATGCCCAGCACCGAACGGCGGTAGTTGAGGCGGTATTCGGTGTTGAACCAGCGGGCGAGGCGGAGGTTGAAGCGAGGCGAGAGGGTGAGCGTCGCCAGACGGTAGGGCATCGGCTCGCCCTGCTGGATGCTCTCCAGACGGGTCGTCTGCCACTGCACGTCGACCCCCGCCTGCCCGCGCAGGGCGTCGATGTTGATGTTCGCGCCGCCCGCGACGAACCACGACGCCGTGCGGTTCGTGCGGCGCAGCCAGCCGTCGACGATGTAGTCGCCCGCATAGCTCCGCTCGGAGAGCCAAGGCATGTCACTCCACGTGCGCATGACGAGCGCATGGGCGAAGATGCCGCTGAGCGGATTGCGATAGTTGGCGCCGGCCGAGAGCGAGCGGCGCAGCGTGCGGTCGAACGAGGTGATGCCCCGCGTCAGCGTGCGGTAGTCGCGCAGCAGGGTGGCGGTGAAGAGCTGCTGCTCGTCGGGAGCGCTCTCGCCCAGCGTGACGGCCGCCGTCAGACGCCACCGTGCGGCCGGCTCCCAGCGGAGTGCCGCGCGGCTCTCCCACAGCAGGGCGGTGCTGCGCCGTGTGCCGAGCCACGAGTGGCGCAGCTCGAGGGGGAGGTCAAGCGTGAGGTGCACCTGGTGCGTGCGGAAGGTGACCGAGGGCTGGAGGTAGCCTCCCGCCTGGCCCAGACGGCTCTGCACCGACGTTGCGGCCGCCTCGACGCCCGTCAGCGAGCTCCCCATGCGGCGCAGCAGCGCGGCGATGCCGCCCTTGAGCTGGAGCGTCCAGCGCCGTCCGGCCTGCAGGGCCCATGCGGCGTTGTGGTTCATCCGCACCAGGTCGATGTCGAGCTCCTGCCGCTGCCCCGACTCCGCACGCTCGACGGTGAGCCACTGCGGCTGCGAGAGGTAGAGCACGTAGGAGGAGAGGGTGAGCGTGCGCCGCTCGTTGCGGAGGATGCAGTCCAGGTCGTTCTCCACGCGGTACGAGGGGGTCGAGGCGCGCTGCTGATTGGGGTAGCTGCCCCCGACCGCGGAGCGGAAATCGCTCCACGCAAGGTCGGCCGAGAGGCGCTCGCGGAGGTAGAGGCGCTCGGTGTTGGCCTGCAGCCGGAGCCGGCCCGAGGCCGTGCGGTTGCGCAGCAGCGCCTGCTCCGTCGCCAGCTCCTCGAGCCTCCCGTCGGTCAGGTAGCGGAGCGTCCGCGCCGCCCAGTCGGAGGTCAGACGGTCGTAGCCGCAGCCGACGTGGCCGCTCAGCTGGTAGTCGTCGGTGAGCTTCCAGAGGTGGTCGGCGCTCGCCATGACCGAGCGGTTGAAGCGCGTGCGCTCCTGGGCCAGCGGGGCCGAGGTGAGCTCCGTCCGGAACCACTCGGGGCTCCGGTAACGGTTGAAGTCGTTGCCGAGCAGCTCGTCGGTCGTCAGCTGCGTGAGGTCGGCCGTGGGGTCCTGCCCCGTGTTGTCTCCCTTGAGGTTGAGCATCGACTGGCTGCGGGCCGCCATGCGCATGGCGAAGACCGAGCCGCGCCAGAGCGCCCCGTCGGAGGCCCAGCCGCCGGCGCCGCGCAGCGACCCCGTCCAGCGCGAGCGGGCGTGTTCGCTCAGGCGGAGGTTCAGCGCCGCACGGTCGCTCAGGGCGATGTCGTTCAGCGCCTTGATGGGCTGGTGGTTCTCCAGCACCTCGACGCTGGCCACGTCCTGCGGCCGGATGTTGTTCGTCGCCAGCGAGTAGCGGCCGTCGAGCAGGTCCATCCCCTCGATGTAGAACTTGTTGATGGGCTCGCCGTTGTAGCGGATTTCGCCCGTCTTTTCGACCTCGATGCCCGGCATCTTGCGCAGCACGTCGGCAATCGTGCGGTCCTGCACCTCGGTGAAGCTCGCGACGTTGTAGCTCACCGTGTCGCCCCGCAGCGAGAGGCGCGGCGCACGGATTTCGACCTCGCGAATCTTCACGGCCTCCGCCTCGAGGCGAATCTCGCGCGGCAGCCGGGCGGTGGTGTGGCGCTGCGGGCGGTAGCCCATCATCGAGACCTCGACGCTGGCGGCCCGCATCCCCTGCCGCGGGCGGAGGCGGAAGGCGCCGTCGGCCGCCGTGGTGGTGTAGCCGGCCTGCCGGCCCGTGCTGTCGGCCGCCAGCAGGATGGCCCCGGCAAGGGGTCGTCCGTCGGCGGCATCCACGACGCGCCCGGTCAGCTCCTGGGCTGCGGCCGTGAGCGTAACTCCGAACAGCGCAACGATATATACTGCCCACTTCATGCGTCGCTGTAGTTAATCGAGTTCAATGGGGTTGTATCCGCGCACGAGGTCGCCCGGCCCGAGAGGCGTGCCGTCCTGGGACGTGACGGTTATACTTACGTTCGAGTTGTTTGTGAGGTAACCGATCGGGTCAGTCATTATCTTCTGCTTGAGCTCGCGGTACTTTTTACGGCTTGTTTTCATGTAGTTGCGATCGGTCATGCGGATGGGTTCGACGCGCTGCTCCACACCCGTTGCCTCCATGTCGAGCACCCCGGCATCGTCCTTGATGGCAAGAATCAGCCCCGGCAGCCCGCCGAACTTCCACGGCCCGGCGCTCACGGCAATCTCGGGCGCATACCACGCCTCGTAGTTGCGGCCGCGGAAGGTGCAGCGCGCTCGGCGGCACGCATAGCCGAGGATGGTCCGCTCGCCCTCCTCAAGCTCCCAGTCGATGGCGGGCAGCGGCTCGGTGTAGAGCAGGTGGTCCATGTCAATCTGATCGATATGAGTCAGCCGACCGCCCGCTTGGTCGCGGAAGAGGACATCCTGCACGCCTCCGTGGAAACTTCCGAGGTTGGCCAACACCTGTTCGGGCGGCGTGACGCGCACGAGTGAATCGGTTTGCCATGTCTTGTAGGAGTAGAATTTCGTAACGTTGCGCCCGATCTGGAGCAGCAGTAGGTCCTCCATCGGGTGTTCGCTCTCGGGCCGCTGTTGGTAGAGCATGCGGTAGCTGACGACAAAGCGTGTCGTGTCGAGCACTTCGCTGGGCGGTTCGGCCGTGTCGTAGGTCTTGACGCCGTCGGGCGTATAGGTTACGATGGTCTGTTGGGCAAGCGCCGCTCCGGCCGATGCGCCGAGCAGCGTGAGGAGGATAAGGAACTTTTTCATCTTTGTTGCGGTTTTGGTTTCCGAAGACAAAGGTTGCACGAAATCCGGCAGGCGATGGTTAACGCCCCGTTAACGAATGTTAAATAGTCTTAACGCCGTCGGCCGTGGCTATTTTATGCGTACCTTTGTTCGGCACAAGAACCTCTTCCGGATGAACAAACGTCGCTTCGGCCGCATCTCGCTTCTGGTCTCCGCCTCGCTGGCGGTGCTCGTCGCCGTGCAGGCGTGGAGCCTTGCGGGTGTCTACCGCGACCGCCGCGAGGAGTTCTCGCGCCAGGTCATGCAGGCCATGACGCGCGCGGCCTATGACGACCTGCTGTTGGGAAACAAACCCACCGAACGCAAAAGCCTTATTACCTTCTCCTCATCGGGGAACATCGACTCGATTCAGGTGGATATGATTCAGTCGGTTTCGGTAAAGAATCTCGGCGGCGCGGGCAAGAGTATCTCCTTCACCTCGAAATCCGATACGATCCACCACAATATCAGCGTCTCGGACGGCGAAACGACCCGCTACATCCGCCAGGAGATCCGCATTCCGCCGGTCTATCTTCTGCAGCTCAACATGGCACGCTACGACTCGCTTCTCACGTGCAACCTTGCAGCGGCGGGTATCGACCTGCCCCACAAGGTGGATGTCGTACGCGGTCCTTCCGACAGCACGTCGTCGGTGAAGCCCTTTACAGCAAAGCCGCTCCCGGATTCGGAGGTGGTGGTTACAGCTCTTAATGATTCGCTGCGGATTGCGGATCCGCTCACCTTCACGACCTCGCTCACGACCGACGACGAGCTCTATTTCCGGCTGCGCATCGAGAATCCCTACCGGCAGCTTCTGGGCGAGATGGCGGGCGTGGTCATCTCGTCGCTCCTGATGCTCGGGGCCGTAGCCGGGGCGCTGCTCTACCTGCTGCGGACGCTCTTCCGCCAGAAGACGCTCGAGGAGATGCGCCGCGACCTGACCCACAACATCACCCACGAGCTGAAGACTCCCATCGCCGTGGCCAACGCCGCGAACGACGCCCTGCTCGACTTCGGCGCGGCGGACGACCCCCGGCGGCGGAGGCGCTATCTGACGGTCATCCGCCGGCAGCTGGCCGCGCTGAGCGACATGGTGCAGCGCATCCTGACGATGAGCGTCGAGGAGCGCGGCGAGTTCGCCCTCGTGCGCGAGCAGACCGACGTCGGGGCGCTGCTGCGCGAGGTGGTCGACGAGTACCGGCTCAAGAGCCGCAAGGAGGCCCGCTTCGAGCTCCGTATCGAGCCCGACCCGCTGCTCTTTCCGCTCGACCGCTTCCATATGCGCCATCTGGCGGGCAATCTGGTCGACAATGCCCTCAAGTATTCGGGCGAGCGGGTGCACATTTGCATCGGGGCGCGTCTGGCCGGGGAGCGGCTGCGGCTGACGGTCGAGGACGACGGCATCGGCATCGACCGCCGCGCGCGCGAACACATCTTCGAGAAGTTCTACCGCGTGCCGACGGGCGACCGGCAGGAGGTCCGCGGCTTCGGCCTGGGGCTCTACTACGCCCGCCTGGTGGCCCAGCGCCACGGCGGCACCATTCGCGTCGACTCCGCACCGGGGCGCGGCACCCGTTTCACCATCACCATTCCGAGCCATGACTCCCGCTCCTAAGATTCGCGTGCTGCTCGTCGAGGACGAGCAGACGCTCGCCGACATCATCGCCGACACGCTCTCTGAGAAGGATTTCACCGTCACGGTGGCCTACAACGGCGTCGAGGGGCTCCGCGCCTTCGACCGCGAGCGGCCCCAGGTGGTGGTGACCGACATCATGATGCCGGGCATGGACGGGCTGTCGCTCGTCGCTGAGCTCCGCCGCAGGGACCCTTCGGTGCCGATTCTCTTCCTGTCGGCCCGCTCGGCCGCCGAGGATGTGGTGCGGGGCTTCGAGGCGGGCGGCAACGACTACCTGCGCAAGCCCTTCGCCATGAGCGAGCTCATCGTGCGGCTGCGCGCCCTTGCGGGACGGCAAGCGGCCGCGGAGCCGGCGGCCCGTCCGGCGCCGCTTGCCGTGGGGCGCTTCCTCTTCGATGCGGGGCAGCAGCGGCTGACGCTGGGCGAGCGGGTCTTCGAACTCTCGGCCCGCGAGACGGCGCTGCTGGCGATGCTCTGCGAGCGGCGCGGCGAGGTAGTCCCCACGCAGCTGATTCTGCAGCGCATCTGGGGCGACGACTCCTTCTTCAACGCCCGCAGCCTCCACGTCTTCGTCACGCGCCTGCGCCACCGTCTGGCCTCCGACCCCGACATCCGGCTGGTCAACGCCCGCGGCGTGGGCTACAAGCTCCTCTTCTGAAATGGGCCGGATGCACCCGGACGTGCGCCGTGCCGCATGACAAACGCCCCGCCTCCCTGATAGGGAAGCGGGGCGTTCGGTGCTGCATCGTGCCGCCCGGCTCAACGGTAGAAGCGCGAAACGGGGTAGATGTTCACCGGGTAGCTGCCCCGGTTGACCAGATTGTTCTTCAGCACGGGCTCCTCGCCGCTGCAGTCGTAGACCAGGATGTTGCCGTCGGAGACAATCGCCTCGCCCAGCTCGTTCGAAACCGAGACGTAGAGCAGCTGCCGCTCGGGGTCGGCCACCACGTTGCAGGTCAGGTAGCGCGCCTCGGGGGCGTCGTCCGTGACGTGGATGTACTCCTCGACCTCCCACGTCTTGAGCGAGAGGCGGCTCACGGTGAGCGAGCCGGCGGCGAAGTAGAGGTAGTCGCCCGCGAGCGTCACGCCCGACGAGTTCATGAACTCGGCCGAGATGTCGGCGTTGAGCGGCCGCTCGAGGGTGATGCTCCACGAGTCGGTGTCGACGTAGGTGAGGTAGCTCTTCGTGCTGCCCGAGCGTCCGCAGGTGGCCACGAGCAGCTCGTGGTCGCCCGTGCGGCAGATGCCGCTGATGAACTCGCCCTTGAGCGGCAGCTCACGCGTCACCTCGTCGCTGCCCCGGGTGAACTCGAAGAGCTTGGTCTCGGACCAGAAGCCCCCTCCGGCGCAGTAGAGGTGGTCGCCGATGACGGTCATGCCGCGCGTCGAGACCACCGTCTCGATGGTGGCACCCTGGTTGCCGAAGGCATAGGAGCCCTTGACGATGTTCAGCTCGCCGGTTGTGCCGTCGAGCCGGAACAGACCCTGGCTGTCCGAGAAGAAGATGTTGTGCTCGTCCATGACGGCGATGTTCTCCAGCGGGGTCAACAGCGGGAGCATCTCCTGCTCCTCGAGCGAACCTTCGGGCCGGGGGAAGGTGAGGTCGTCGGCCGTGAAGACCTTTTCGCGGCGGAACGTCTCGGCGTCGGCCACGACCAGACATCCGTCGCCGGCTTCGTTGTTCGGCCGGTAAAGGTTGTTGCTCATGATGTAGATTTTCCCGTTGCACATGTCGAGGTCCATGGCCTCGTTGCCGAAGGCCGAACCGTTGACCGTCCGGTAGACATCCTTTTCGATGGTGCCGTCGGGCGCAAGGTAGGAAATCGAACCGTTCTCCGACATGCGGGCCCCCTGATTGAGCAGGATGACACCGTCGGGGTCGGCATACCCCTCCTGGTGGGCGGGAGGGGGAGTGCCGCCGTCGTTGTCCGTGTCGGACGTGCAGCCGTTGAGCAGGGCCGATGCGCCGAGCACCGCACCCCATAACCAGATTCGTTTCATGGTCGAAGATATGTTTTTCATGGTCGTCTATCGGTTTTCGGGGAAAAAGAACCCGGCCGGGAAGTTAGTGTAGTTCTCATATTTGGCCAGCGGTGACAGGAAGTCGCCGGCGGGGTCGAACGCCCAAATCTGGTTCTGGGTGAACAGGGCGAAGGACTTGATGGAGTTGATGAGCAGGTGGCCCGTTGCGGGGTGTACGCCCAGCCCGTTGTAGAGTTGTCCGGCATTGGGGTCCAGCCCCGACACGTCGGTCAGCAGCTCGACGGCGTCGAGTCCCGAAGCGGCGTCGAGTTTGGCGCTCTCGTCGAAGGGGAGCCGGTAGATGGTCGTTCCGTCGGCGTAGTAGACGAGGTTGTCGTGTGCGGCGAATGCCACGCCCGAGGCTCCTGCCGTGGGTTTGATGTTGATTTGACGCTGTACGATGTCCTGGGTCGAAAGGTCGAACTTGTTCATGGCCGTCTTGCCGAATCCGAACGTCATAATCCACATCCGGCCGTCGTCCGCGGCCTGGATGCCCAGCACCTCGTTGATGTCGCATTCGATGCCGGTGAGCGGGAGCCGGATGCTGTTGACGGCGTCGCTTTCGGGCGAAATCTCGTAAATCTTGCTGATGAGTCCCGACAGGTAGGTGTAGACCTTGCCGTTCATCGTGACAAAGCGGCTCTTGGGTGCATCCTCCGAACCTTCGACGAAGGTTAGCGTTCCGGTTTCGCCGTCGAGCCGGTGGACGCCGGCATTGTCGCGGATGTAGATGTGGCGCTCGTCGAGTACGGCGATGTGCGTCGGCCAGTCGAGTCCGGCCAGCTCTTCGTTGGAGAAGGAGGCCGTCCGGCGCAGCGTGCGGGCATCCATGACCACAAGCATGCCGTCGTTCTCGAACTCCGCGCCGTTGGCGTTCCGGTTGCCGTTCTGCGAGATGACGTAGATTTTGCCGTCGCAGAAGGCCATGTCCTGCGCCACGTTGCCCAGCTCCGAGCCGTTGACCGTGCGGTAGGCGTCGTCGAGCACGTAGCCCTCGGGCGAGATGTAGGTCAGCGAGCCGTTCTCGGTGGTCATGTTGCCCTCGTTGAGGATGAACGTGCCGGCCGGGTCGTCGAAGGTGTTGAGGCAGCGGAGCTCAACCTCGTAGAGCGGCTGCTGCGCGGCGGAACCCGTGGCCGAGAGGCGCAGCACGGCCTTCGAGACGGCGTCGTCCGCAGCCTCGAGCGTGATGCTGCCCGCGGCGGGGTCGATGGCGATGTCCCAACCCTGGGGAAGGGCCTCGGCCGTGAGTCCGGCAAGGTGCTCGGCCTTGTAGGTGAGCGTCGTCGGCGTGCCCGGGACGACCATCACGGGCATGCCCGTCTCGACGCCCGTCGTGAATTCGAAGGTCGGCTCGGCAGCCGGCGTATCGTCGCTGCTGCACGAGGCGGTGGTGAGTGCCGCCGCAAGCAGCAGCGTGCTCCAGAGTAATCTGTTCTTCATGACAAGTGGTTTGTGATAAAATAAAATGTTTAATATGAATCGCTTGTTGGGTCCTCCTATCGTCCGATGCCCTCGCTCGGAAGCTCCTCGCCCGTGAGGTGGAGGTCGGTGACGCCCATCACCTCGGTCGAACACTCGCCCAGCCAGCCGTTGACCTGGTTGACTCCCGTGTGGATGCGGATGAAGTCCACGCCGGGCAGATGGACCGGAGAGCCCGAGGCGTCGACCGCCCAGTCGATGTCGATGGCCGAGGCGGCGCTCTCGTTGGTGTCGTTGTCGGCATATCCGAAGGCGAAGCGGTAGAGGGCGTAGTTGGTCCCCGCGCCGCTCAGGTCGATGCCGTTCTGCGGCAGGCGCGTCCCCTCGAAGGTGAGCTCGTCGTCGGTGAGCCACTGCGGGTAGTAGGACTGCAGGTGCGCCGAGTTCATGGCGAGGTAGCCCGTCTGCTGCAGGTTGTCCTCCCAGCGGATGTACTCCTCGGTGGGGGCGCCGGGCTCCTGTGCCGGGCGGTGGTAGGTGATGCGGTAGCCGAGCTGCGTGCGGGTGTCGTTGCCCGCCTCGGCCGCCTTGTCGAGCCACGACTCGGAGGCCGTGGGGTAGGAGCTGCCGGCAATCTCGTACCATTCGTCCTCGTCGGGACGGCCGTTCGAGTTGGCGTCCCAGGCCACCTGGATGACGCCCGGCTCGCTGCTGCCGTATGCGCTCTGGCCGCTGGCGTAGAAGGCGTTGCCCAGCACGCGGAAGTCGCACAGCCCGGCGCGGTTCTCAATCGTGTGGTCGAAGCCGACGACGATGTAGCCGCCGAAACCGCCCAGCGAGACCATGCCCCGGCGGTTGTTGCCGATGGCTTCGAGCGCCTTGCGGTTCATATCCTCGGGCGTGTCGCCCTCGCTGTATTCGGGCAGCTGGTTGACGAACTGCCCCGGGGCGGGGCGGAACTCCACGACGCGCGTGACGTAGGGTGTGGCCTTGCCCGTCGAGGGGGCGTCGTCACCCCCGTCCGTCGAGCAGGAGAGTGTCGCAAGGGCCAGCACAAGGGCGGCCGAAGTGCGGCAGAACCGGTTGTTCGGAAGAATCTGTTTCATGGTTTTTTATGGGATATTTGTCGTTCTTTTGTCGGATGGCTGCGCCGGGCCGCATCAGTAGAAGGGCTCGGGCGAGAAGGCGATGTGAGCCGGGATGTCCCCCGTGCGGACCCGCCAGCGGAACTCCCCCTCGGGCGAGAAGCAGTAGAGGTAGCCCGGCGTCACGTAGTTGGTGGCGTCGCAGACGTAGAGCTCCTTGGTCTCGGGGTTGACCGCCACGCCGTAGGGCAGCACAATCTCGCGGTCGGTGCCGTCGGTGATGAAGTTGCGCGAGACGATGCGCTGCTCGGCCGTGTCGTAGACGGCGTAGGAGACCTCGTTGCTCTGCGAGGTGTAGCTCCACTCGGTGCTGATGATGTAGAGCCGGTCGTCGTCGATGCACATCTCGCTGGCCGCGATGCCGAGGCTGCCGATGACGCGCTCGCTGGCCGCGTCGATGACGTAGATGTCGGAGCCCGTGCCGTAGTAGTCGCCGCGCGAGCTGACGTAGATGCGGCCGTAGCGGTCGAGCTCCATGCGGTGGAGGTTGATGGCCACGTCGATGGTGTTGACCACCTCGAACGTGTCGAGGTCGATGACCGAGACCGTGCGGTCGTAGTTGGGGAAGCGGTATCCCCCCGAGTTGGCCACGTAGAGCCGTCCGCCCGTGATGACCATCTCCTCGGGCTGGTAGCCGACCGTCACCTCGCGGGTGATTTCGAGCGTGCGGGTGTCGATTTCGACCACCTTGCCCGGGCGCGCCTCGGGGTCAATCTGCACGGGCCCGGCGTAGGAGCTCACGTAGGCGCGGTCGCCCTCGAAGACGATGTAGCGGCAGTTGGGTATCGAGATGCTGCCGATGTGCTCGGCCGTGTAGACATCCATCACCTCGACCAGATTCGAGCAGTTGACCACCGCGTAGAGCCGCCGGTCGTGGATGGCCAGGTCGTTGCCCACGTCGCCCAGCTCCTTCACCACGCCGGGGTTGCGCTCCGGGTAGATGTTGCGCCGGTAGCCGCCGCTGCGGGCGTCGAAGTGGTCGATGGTGCACTTGTTGCTGCCCATGTTGCCCTCGTTGAGCAGGAAGAAGCCCTCGATGCGCTCGGGGGTGGTCGGCAGGGCGACGTAGTCCACCTCGGAGTGAATCATCGGCAGCTCCTTGCGGCAGGCCGTCGCGGCGAGCAGCAGCACGACGGCGGCGCAGGGGCGCAGCAGCGGTCCGAAGGTCTGGGAAAGGGGTTTCATGGCGGGGTCAGAAGGAGTATTGTGCGATGATTTTGAAGTTGATGCCGGGCATGGGGTAGCAGGCCACCACCTCGTACTGCTGGTTGAGCAGGTTGTTCACCTCGAGCGTGGCGTGCAGCTCGCCGCGCCCCAGCTCCCAGCTGCGCCCCAGCGAGAGGTCGCTCGTATACCAGGGCTGCTGGTAGTTGTAGACGATGTTGGCCTGCGAGGAGTAGCGCTCGCCCGTATAGATGAAGCTGTAGCTCGCCTCCCAGCGCCGCCAGTTGAGGTTGAGCGCCGCCGAGCCGCTGTGCCACGGGATGTAGGGTATCTGCCCGCCGTAGAACTCGCTCGTCGGGTCGGTGAAGTCCTGCGCCTTCTGGTAGGTGTAGTTCAGACGCGTGGTGAGCGTGAAGTCGCGGCCGATGGCCCACCCGCTCTCGAGTGCGGCATCGATGCCCCGGATTTCGACGTTGCCCAGGTTGACCATCGTCCAGCGGAAGAAGTTCGAGGTGGGGGTGGCTACGATTTTGTTCTCCACCTCGTTGTAGTAGAGGTCGGCCTGGATGCTCAGATGGCGCAGCCACGTGTGCTCGAACTTCCATCCGTAGGTGAAGCCCACGTCGTACTGGGTGGTGAACTCGGGGTCGAGGTTGATGTTGCCCACGAAGGTGTAGTAGAGGTCGTTGAGCGTCGGCATGCGGAAAATGCGCTTGTAGAAGGCGCGCAGGTTGAAGTCCGCCCGGGCGAAGGGCCTCCACGAGAGGAAGACGGCCGGGGTGAGCTTCCGCTTGTCGGGGGCCGACTCGCCGCGCGTGCGGTCGTGGACGAGCGTCCCGAGCAGGCTGGCCTGAAGCTCGGCGCGGCCGAAGCGCAGCGACGTGGCCACGGAGGCCAGCAGCGTGTGGCGGCGCGGATAGGCGAAGTCGCGCAGGTCGGCGTCGAGCAGGTTGAACTGGTAGTCGGCCGAGAAGCTCGCCTCCCACCACGGGAAGAGCTTGAAGCGGTTGGCCGCCGAGAGGTAGAGCTCCTGCTGGTAGTAGCGGTTGTCGGTGTACATGATGGATTCGTCCTTGCGGGGGTCGGCCAGGTAGTGGAGGTAGTCGTAGGCGTACTTGGCGTTGACGAGCAGGCTGTACCACGGCTCGAAGTCCTTCTTGAGCGCCCCCTGGACGAAGAAGTTGGTGTCCCACTGCCGGTCCTCGTGCGAGAACTTGTTGCGCACCACCGCCCCGGGATAGCCCCGCTCCGAGGTGTAGAGGTAGGCCTTGGCGCGCCAGTAGCCCTGCTCCAGACGGCCGAAGGTGCCCCCCTCGACGCGCAGGGCGTTGATGTCGCCGTTGCGGCGCACGGCCGTCGTGTCGTAGCCCTCCTCCATGCGGTAGGTGAAGCGGTAGCGCCCCGACGAGTGGAGGTACTCGGCGCTGAGCGAGCTGCTCACCCGCTCGGTGATTCGGTGCTCCCAGAGCAGCGCGGGGTTGACCACGCCGAACGAGCCGCTCTTGAAGGTCGCCTTGACGTGGTCGTGCTCCCCCTCCTCGAAGCGGGGCGTGCGCGTCTGGAGGTAAATCGAGCCCGACGAGCCGAAATCCTTGGCCGGCTGGAAGATGGCGCTCTTCTGGCCGTTGTAGAGGGTGATGGACTCCATGTTGTCGAGCGAGAAGCGCCCCAGGTCGACCGTGCCGTTCTGGGCGTTGCCCAGCTCGATACCGTCGTAGAAGACCCCCACGTGGTTGGTGCCCATCGAGCGGATGTTGACCGTCTTCAGACCGCCCACGCCGCCGTAGTCCTTGATTTGCACCCCCGAGAAGTAGCGCAGCGCGTCGGCCACGTTGTGGGTGCCCAGCCGCTGGAGTGCCCGTCCCGAGAGCTCCTGCACGGGAATCACCTCGCGGCGCACGATGTGCCCCGTGATGACCACCTCCTCGACATGCTGCAGCGAGTCGAGGCTCTGGGCGTGTGCCGCCATGCATGCATTCAGACCCGCACAAAGGGGTATGAACAGTCTTAGAAAACCGTAAATCCTGTAAAACATTCGCTTGTCGATTCGACCGTCCTCTCCACGGGTCCGGTCAACCGGTAAAAATTCGTTGGCAGGTCTTCTGACTTTCTCCTCCTTCCGAGGCCTTCCCGACCCCGGGCGGGGTCAGTGGCATGTGATGTTCGGAAGGATTGGCGGAGGTTCACAGCAGCGGGACTGTTCGGGACTTGCACCCGATTCCCTTTTAATCCACAGGGCCTGAAGGGCCTCTTGGGGAACCAATCGGCCGCAAAGATACGCTTTTTCCCCGAATGCGGAAGCGTAGGCCGGTGTTTTTTTCGCCCCGGCAGCGCGCCGCAGGGGCCATCGTGCTGATTCGTCGGTGGTTCGGAGCGTCGACAAAAATTTTCGGGCGGTGCGCTCCGCTTTGGGAGCAAAATGTTTAATTTTGTAGGGTTAAAACCCTCCCCAAACGTATTCTGGCCTATGAAACTCCTCTTTGAAATCGAATACCGCACCCAATGGGGCGAGCAGCTCGTGCTCCTCTGGGGCCGGCGGCGCATCGTCCTGCACTATGTGGAAAACGGGCTCTGGCGCGGCGTCTGCGACGCACCGCGCGGAGGCGACGGAACGACCTACCGCTATACGGTCGAGCGCGAGGGGGTCTGCATCCGCACCGAGTGGCGCTGCCACCGGCTCCGTCTGCCGCGCGGGCTCGCCTGCCGCGAGGTCCGCATCCGCGACCGCTGGCAGGAGCTTCCCGCCGGAGCCGCCTTCCTCTCGTCGGCCTTCACGCGGGCGGTGTTTGCCCGTCGGCAGGGCCGTACGGAGGGTGCCGCCGAGCCCAGACCGGTAGGAAAGGCCCCCGGCGGCGAGGTGCTGCTGCGCGTCGTGGCTCCCGACATCCGCCCCGACGAGCAGCTGGCCATCGCCTCGGAGCGCCTCGACGGCTGGCAGCGCATGGTGCCCTTCGACGACGGGGAGTTCCCCGAGTGGAGCCTCCGCCTGACGCTGCCCGAGGGGGCGGCCTTCAAGCTGCTCGTCATCGACCGTGCGACGGGGCGCCCCGTCGTTTGGGAGGAGGGTGAAAACCGCCGCTGGAGCGGTGCGGCGGCCGACGGGGAGCTGCTCGTCGAGGCGTCGCTCACGCCCCGCCTGCCCGAGCGGCAGTGGCACGGCGCCGGGACGGCGATTCCGGTCTTCTCGCTCCGCTCGCGCGAGAGCTTCGGCGTGGGCGAGTTCGCCGACCTGAAGCTGCTCATCGACTGGGCCGCGGCGACCCGCCAGCGGGTCATCCAGCTGCTGCCGGTCAACGATACGACGATGACCCGCACGTGGGAGGACTCCTATCCCTACAACGCCAACTCAATCTATGCGCTCCACCCCCAGTTCCTCCGTCTGACGGCGGCGGGCGTGGCCGAGGACGAGGAGTACTGCCGCCTGCGCGACGAGCTCAACGCGCTGGAGGAGGTCGACTACGAGCGGGTCAACGCCGCCAAGGAGCGGCTGCTGCGTGCCACCTTCGCCCGCTGCGGTGCCCGCACGGCGGCCCGGGCCGACTACAAGGCCTTCGTCGAGGCCAACCGCCACTGGCTGCTGCCCTATGCCGCCTACCGCTGCCTGCGCGACGAGTACGGCACGACCGACTTCGCGCAGTGGGGCCCCTATGCCCGCTACGAGCGGCGCAAGGTGGAGGCCTACTGCCTGGCCCACAGCCGCGAGGTGGGCTACCACTGCTGGGTGCAGTACCACCTCCACCTCCAGCTCTCGGAGGTGAGCCGCTATGCCCACAGCCGCGGCATCGTCCTCAAGGGCGACCTGCCCATCGGCATCGGCCGCACGAGTGCCGACGCGTGGCAGTCGCCGCGCCTCTTCCACCTCGATTCGCAGGCGGGGGCGCCGCCCGACGCCTTCTCGGAGGTGGGGCAGAACTGGGGCTTCCCGACCTACGACTGGGAGCGCATGGCGCACGACGGCTACGCATGGTGGCGCGCGCGGCTGCACAAGATGGCCGAATACTTCGACGCCTACCGCATCGACCACATCCTCGGCTTCTTCCGCATCTGGGAGATTCCCGCCGAGGCGCTCCACGGGCTGCTGGGCCACTTCAATCCGGCGATGCCCTATTCGGCCGGCGAGCTGCGCGGCATGGGCTTCGACCTCTCGGAGGGGCGCTACGTCACCCCGCCGCTCGACGACGCAACGCTCGGGGCGATATTCGGCGAGCTGGCCGACGAGGTGCGGCGCGACTGCATCCGCCACGGGCGGCTCGTCTCCTCGTGCTCGACGCAGCGCCGCGCGGCGGCCCGCTATCCGGGCGAGGAGGAGCACGACCGCCGGATGCGCGGGGGGCTGATGACGCTGCTCGACGACGTGCTCTTCGTCGAGGACCCCTACCGCAAGGGGTACTACCATCCCCGCATCGCGGCCCGCGGGACCCGTTCGTTCGCGCTGCTGCCCGGCTGGCAGCAGGAGGCCTTCATGCGGCTGCACGACGACTTCTTCTACCGGCGCCACGACCGCTTCTGGCAGGAGTCGGCCCTGCGCAAGCTGCCGGTGCTGCTCACGGCCACCGACATGCTCGCCTGCGGCGAGGACCTGGGGATGATTCCCGACTGTGTGCCCGCGACGATGCGGATGCTGCAGATTCTCTCGCTCGAAATCCAGCGCATGCCCAAGCGTGCGGGCGAGCGCTTCGCCGCGACGGCCGACTATCCCTATCTGAGCGTCTGCTCGACCTCGACCCACGACATGACGCCGCTGCGCGCCTGGTGGCGCGAGGAGCGCGCCACTACGCAGCACTTCTACAACGAGGTGCTCCGCTGCCCGGGCGAGGCTCCCGCCGAGTGCGAACCGTGGCTCTGCCGGCGCATCGTCGAGATGCACCTCACCTCGCCCGCCATGTTCGCCATCCTGCCGCTGCAGGACTGGCTGGCGATGGATGAGGAGCTGCGGGCGCCCGACCCCGAAAAGGAGCGCATCAACGTCCCGGCCATTCCCCGCTACTACTGGCGCTACCGCATGCACCTGACGCTCGAGCAGCTGCTCGCGGCCGAGGACTTCAATACGACGCTCTGCGACATGATAGCCGTCAGCGGCCGCGGTTGAGGACGGTTGAGGATGGCTGACGGCCGCCGGCGGACGTTCCCGCGCCGGACCGCAAAGCCGGAACACAAAATGCAGCGCCGGGGTCCCGAACAGGAGCTCCGGCGCTGCATCTTCACTTCGGACGTCCTACTTCCGGGCGGGAACGTATTTGCGCACGATGCGCATGAACTCGTCGCCCGTTATGCTCTCGCGTTCCATCAGGTACTCGGCCGCTTCGTTCATGATGTCAAGATGTTCCGAGATGATGCCGCGGGCCTTCTCGTGTGCCTTGCGGATGATGCGCAGCACCTCGCTGTCGACCTCGGCGGCCGTGGAGGCCGAGCAGGAGGCCGTCGCTTCGCCTCCCAGGTAGGCGTCGTTCACCTGTTCGAGTCCCATCATGTCGTATTTTTCACTCATTCCGAACCGGGTGACCATTGCGCGCGCCAGCCGTGTCGCCTGTTCGATGTCGTTCGAGGCTCCGGTCGTCACCGTGCCGCAGAGCAGCTCTTCGGCCGACCTTCCACCCGTGAGCGTCGCAATCCGGTTGAAGAGGCTGTCGCGGCTTTGGAGCAGCTGCTCCTCGTCCTCTACCTGCATGGTGTAGCCCAGTGCGCCCGATGTACGGGGAATGATGGTGATTTTGTGGACCGGTGCCGAGTCGCTCTGCAGCGCTGCCACCAGCGCGTGCCCCGTTTCGTGGAAGGCCACCAGCCGCTTCTCCTGCGGCGAGAGCATCCTGTTCTTCCTCTGGGCGCCGGCAATCACCGTCTCGACGCTCTCCTCCAGGTCTTCGGTCGTCACCCGTTTGCGTCCCTGTCGGACGGCCCGCAGCGCCGCCTCATTGACGATGTTGGCCAGCTCGGCGCCCGACGAGCCTGCCGTGGCGCGTGCCACGAGGTCCAGGTCGACGGTCTCGTGCCGTACCTTGCGCAGATGCACCTCGAGAATGGCTTTGCGTCCCTCGAGGTCGGGCAGCTCCATCTGGATGCGGCGGTCGAACCGTCCCGGGCGCAGCAGTGCCTTGTCGAGGCTCTCGGGCCGGTTTGTGGCGGCCAGAATCACCACCCCCTTGCGCCCGTCGAAGCCGTCCATCTCGGTCAGCAGCTGGTTGAGGGTCTGCTCCCGCTCGTCGTTGCCTCCGAAGGCCGAGTCGCGGCGCTTGCCGATGGCGTCGATTTCGTCGATGAAGATGATGCAGGGGGCCTTTTCACCCGCCTGTTTGAAGAGGTCGCGGACCTTGGCCGCTCCCATGCCGACGAACATCTGGACAAACTCCGAGCCCGAGATGGCAAAGAACGGCACCTTGGCCTGTCCGGCTACGGCGCGGGCTATCAATGTCTTGCCCGTTCCCGGAGGGCCGACGAGCAGCGCACCCTTGGGCAGCGTGGCGCCGATTTCCGCATATTTCGAGGGGTCGTGCAGAAAATCGACGATTTCCTGCAGCGCATCCTTCGCCTCGTCCTGTCCGGCCACATCGGCAAAGGTGGTTTTGACGTCGGTATCGGCGTAGATTTTGGCACCGCTGCTGCCCAGCGAGAGGAAGTTGCCGCCATCCTTGAGCCGTGCCTGGATGCTCCGGCCCGCCTGACGCCATATCAGATAGAAGCAGAGACCCGGCAGGACCCACATCAGCACGAAGTTGAGAATGGGTGAGTTCTCGTGGGGAATGATGCGGTTGAAGGCTATCTTCCCGTTGGGATTGGGGCTCGGCGCCTTCAGAAGACGCTCGACCATCCCGGGGTCTCCGATTTCCCCCGTACGGTAGGTGCGGGTCTTCCGGTCGGAGCCTTCGGCCGTGAAGTAAATCTGTCCGTTCTTGATTATCACCTCCTTCACCAGACCGCTGTCCACCTTGCCGATGAATGTCCCGTAGTCGGTGTCGGCGAGTTGGGCCCCCGAGAATCGGGGAAATACCAGTCCGTTGAGCAGCAGGACGATGAGCAGGCCCCAGAGCAATCCCATGGACGGTGTCGGGGCTTGGCGGTTCTGTTCGTTCGTTTGTTCCATGATGTTTTTGAGTGCGTAAAAATCGTTATTTCGCGGCGTTCCGCACTCTTCGTTCGGGAGTAGAAATTGTGCGTTTGTTCGTCGAATCCGGCCCCGGTGCTGCAATACCCGTAAATCGGGTATGCGCGGCCGTAATCGGGATAGGTGTCCGAAGCCGGTTCCACCCTAATTTTGCAGCGTGAACGGGTGTGCCGCCGCCGAGGCGGGTGCCGGAGTGCCGCGCATGGCGGGACAAGGTGCCGCCGCAAGCGAAACCGAGTTGCCGAAAGGGGGCGCCGGGCTGCCGCAAACGGAACCGGGCTGCCGGAAACGGGGCAGGCCCGTCAGAAAAGGGGCGGCCTGTCGCCGGAAGAGTGCCCGGGCGGTGAATTTCCGGCTCCGGGCGTGCGACCGAACCGTTCATTTGAACTATCTTTGTATCATGGGCATGGCTTCCGAAGCCATGCCCCGCAGACTGAAATCATGAAGAACCTCCAGACCCGGATTCTGACACTGCTCCTTGCCGCAGGATGCAGCCTCGCGGCTCAGGCCCGCGTAACGGACCCTGCACTGACGGACCCTGCACTGCCGGACGTCGCGTCCAGCCAGGACTCGCTCCGACCGGCACGGAGCTACGCAATCGGCGAGGTCGTGGTGACCGGCGCCCGCACGGTGACCGACCCGCGCCACCTCTCGCAGAGCGTCTCCGTCATCGGCCGGCCGCAGATTGAACGCGCACAGCAGCCCTCGCTGCTCCCCGTGCTGAGCGAGCAGGTGCCGGGGCTCTTCGTCACCTCGCGCGGAGTGATGGGTTACGGCGTCTCGAACGGCGCGGCGGGCAACATCTCGCTGCGTGGACTGAGCGGCAGTTCAGGGCGGATGATGGTCCTCATCGACGGCCATCCGCAGTATGCCGGCATCTTCGGTCACCCCGTCTCCGACGCCTGCCAGTCGTTTCTGGCCGAGCGGGTCGAGGTGCTGCGCGGACCGGCATCGGTGCTCTACGGCTCGAACGCCATGGGCGGCGTGGTCAACATTGTCACCCGCCATCTGGCCGGGGACGGCGTGGAGACCCGTCTGAGGGCGGGCTACGGCTCGTGGAACACGCTGGAGAGCGAGCTGACGAACCTCATCCACAAGGGGCGCTTCTCGAGCACGCTCTCCGGTTCGTACAACCGTACGGACGGCCACCGCGCCGACATGGGCTTCGAGCAGTACGGCGGCAATGTGCGGCTGAGCTACGAGGCAAGCGAGCACTGGAGTCTGCGCGGCGACGTGAACGTGACCCACTTCAACGCCTCCTATCCCGGACCGGTCGGAGCCCGGCTGCTCGACGGCGACCAGCGCATCACGCGGGGCGCCGCCTCGCTGGCCGTCGAGAACCGCTACGCGAAGAGCTCCGGCGGGCTGAGCCTCTTCTACAACTGGGGCGACCACCGGATAAACGACGGCTACACCCCGTCGGAGGGCGAGCTGCCGCCCGACGACCGCTTCCTTTCCTACGACGACATGATGGGGGCGTCGCTCTACCAGAGCCTGCAGCTCTTCCACGGCAGCCGCATCACGCTGGGTGCCGACTGGTTCCGCTACGGAGGCCGCGCCTGGAACGAGTATGTGAGCGGCGAGCAGGCGGGGAGCACCTCTCCTCTGGTGGACATGCACGAGGATGAGGTGGCCGGATATGTCGACGTGCGGCAGGATGTCGGGTCGTGGCTTACGCTCAACGCCGGGCTGCGGGTCGACCACCACTCGCGCGCGGGGACCGAGTGGGTGCCTCAGGCGGGTGCCGCCTTCCACCTCGGCGCGGGCATCGAGCTGAAGCTCTCGGCCTCGAAGGGGTTCCGCTATCCGACGCTGCGCGAGATGCACATGTTCCCGCCCCAGAATCCCGACCTGCGTCCCGAGTCGATGTGGAACTACGAGGCGGCCTTCAGCCAGCGGCTGCTCGACGGGCGGCTGAGCTACGGTGTGAACCTCTTCTACATCGACGGCAGGAACCTCATCCTGACCCTCCCCAACCCCAACGGCAGCGGCATGCTCAACCAGAACTCGGGGCGGATTGAAAATGCGGGCGTCGAGCTGCAGGCCGCCTGGCGCATCGACCGCAGCTGGTCGCTCGACGGCAACTACAGCTTCCTGCACATGGAGCAGCCCCTTCCGGCCGCTCCCGAGCACAAGCTCTACGTGGGGGCCGCCTTCGTGAGGGGGCGCTGGAGCGTCGCGACGGGCATACAGTACATCGCCGGGCTCTATACGCAGACCGACCCCGTGCAGACCGAGGAGTTCGTGCTGTGGAACCTCCGGGCCTCGTTCCGCGCCACGCGCTGGCTCTCGCTCTGGGCCCGCGGCGAGAACCTGCTGGCGCAGTCCTACCAAATCATCGCCGGTTATCCCATGCCCCGGGCCACGGCGATGGGCGGCATCGAACTCAAATTCTGAAACAAGACAAATACCTTCAAATACCCGAAACGATGAAAAAGAACATTCTGGTGGTCCTGCTGGCGACGCTGCTCGCCGCGACCGGCTGCGCCAATGCGCAGAAACAACGCAAGGCTTCGGCCGCTTCGGAACCCGAGGCGGCTGCGGCAACGCTCCCGAAGGTCTATTTCTTCAAGGAGATTTCGTCCGACAATCTGGTCAAAATCTACGAGGCGCTCGGCCGTGAGGCCAAGGGCAAGGTAGCCGTCAAACTCTCGACCGGCGAACCGGGCGGCCACAACTTCCTGCAGCCGTCGCTCATCAAGGCGCTGGTGCAGAAGGTCAACGGTACGATTGTCGAGTGCAACACGGCCTACGGCGGCGGCCGGGCCGATACGGAGAGCCATCTGAAGGCGGCGGCCGACCACGGATTCACGGCCATCGCACCGGTCGTCATCATGGATGCCGAGGGTGAAGTGGAACTTCCGGTCGAGGGTGGCAAGCACCTGAAATTCGACATCGTAGGCAAGGACTTCCTCAACTACGACTTCACCATCATCCTCTCGCACTTCAAGGGCCACGCCATGGGCGGCTTCGGCGGCGCCATCAAGAACATGTCGATTGGCATCGCCTCGTCGAACGGCAAGGCGTGGATTCACTCGGCCGGCAAGACGCGCGTTCCGGCCGAGGCGTGGAAGAACCTGCCCGAGCAGGACGACTTCCTGGAGTCGATGGCCGAGGCGGCCAAGGCCGTGGCGGACCATTGCGGCGACCGGATTCTCTACATCAGCGTGGCCAACAACCTCTCGGTGGACTGCGACTGCGACGCTTCGCCCGAGGAGCCGCGCATGGGCGACATCGGCATCCTCGCCTCGCTCGACCCCGTGGCGCTCGACCGTGCCTGCACCGATTTGGTGCGCTCGTCGGAGGACCCCGGCAAGGTGCACCTCATCGAGCGCATTGACTCGCGCCACGGCATGCATACGCTCGACCACGCCGAGGCGCTCGGCATGGGCAGCCAGAAGTACGAACTGGTGACGCTCGACTGACGACCGCCGGATTGTCTGTACCGAGGCCCGCTTCCGACCCTCCAGAGGGGGTACGGAGGCGGGCCCTCTTTTTTGGGGCGGGGCGCGCAGGGGCGGCGGAACGAGGCTTCCGGGCGGGGAGAAAAGAGGCGGCGGTGCCGGTAATGGCCTCTTCGGAGGCCGCTTGCGGACCCCGGGTGCGGCAAATCCGTAATCGGGGTAAGCATACCATGAATCCGTATACCGTGTCGGCAGCCGCCGTGCGCTATCTTTGTATCGGAAAAGAGAACAAACCTGAAAAACACACTGCAATGCACCGATTCCGCCTGCTTCCGCTCATGCTTCTGGCATTCCTCTCGGCCGAGGCCTGCAGTCCGTCCGACGAGGAGCCCTATCGACCCGGAACATCCGTACAACCCGAGGAACCTGGGGAGCCGGGCGGTGACGGAGAGAACAATCCGGACAAAGACCCGGACGAGGATACGATGAACAGCAATACGATTACCTTGACAGCCGGCGGCCGCTCGTTTACGGCCACGCTGGTCGAAAACCAGGCGACGGAGGCTTTGAAGGCCCGCCTCGCACAGGGACCCGTCGACATCCGCATGGAGGATTACGGCGACATGGAGAAGGTGGGCAGCTTCGGCTTTTCGCTGCCCCGCAACGACGCTTCGACCACCACGTCGCCCGGTGATATGGTGCTCTATCAGGGCAACTCGCTGGTGATTTTCTACGGTTCGAACTCGTGGAGCTACACCCGTCTGGGGCGTCTCGACGACGCCTCGACCCGCGAGCGCGTGCTCGAACTGCTCGGCGGAGAGGGCGCCGTGACGGTGACCCTTTCGCTCGGCACGGAGCGTTGAGGCCGGGACCCGTGTGGCTGCGGGCGGCGTCGAACGACCTGCGTCGAACGGCCGGCGCGGCAGAACGGGGCCGCCCGAAGCGTGGAGCCCGGGTGACGAACCGGGGCGATGAACCGGTCGTACGGGGCCGCATGGGCGGCTATCGGATAAGGAGCCGGGTGCTCCAACCCGGAAAAGTGCTTTCCTGGTTGGTTGGGGAGCCCCTTTTTCGTATCTTTGTCTCCAACCTCTAAATCCCGATACCGTGAAATCTCTCTTCAAACTCTGCCTCTGCATGTTCGCGGGGCTGGCCTGCAGCTGCGGCACCGCGGAGGACGGCGATGCGTTCGTCCGCGTCGAGAACGGCCGCTTCGTGCTCGACGGCAAACCCTGCTACTTCCTGGGTACCAACTTCTGGTACGGCCCCATCCTCGGCTCGAAGGGCCCCGGCGGCGACCGCGAACGCCTGGCGCGGGAGCTCGATACGCTGGCCGCCTGCGGCGTGACGAACCTGCGCGTGCTGGTGGGGGCCGACGGCGGCGGGGGAGTCCCCTCCAAAATCGAACCGACGCTCCAGTACGTCCCCGGCAAGTACAACGACGAGCTGCTCGACGGTCTGGACTACTTCCTCGCCGAGCTGGGACGGCGCGGCATGAAGGCCGTGCTCTACCTGACCAATTCGTGGGAGTGGTCGGGCGGCTATTCGCAATACCTGGCCTGGACCGGTGCCGGCAAGCCGGCCATCCCGGCCGTCGACGGCTATGAGGCCTACGTCGAGTATGTCTCGCACTTCATCCCCAGCCGCGAGGCCCGCGCGCTGCTCGAGGAGCACGTGCGCTTCATCGTCGGCCGCACGAACCGCTATACGGGGCTCCGGTATGCCGACGACCCGGCCATCTTCTCGTGGCAGATTTGCAACGAGCCGCGCCCCTTCGGTGAGCAGAACAAGAAGGCCTTCGCCGAGTGGATTGCCCGGACGGCGCGGCTGATTCGCTCGCTCGACGCCAACCACATGATTTCGACCGGTTCGGAGGGCTTCTATGGCTGCGAGGCCGACATGGAGCTGGTGGAGCGCATCCACGCCGTGCCCGAAATCTCCTACGTGAACCTCCATATCTGGCCCTATAACTGGAACTGGACGCCGCGCAACGACCCCGCTTCGGGGCTTCGGAACTCGATGGAGGAGACCCGCCGCTACATCGACCGCCATCTGGAGGTTGCCGCGCGGCTGGGCAAACCGGCCGTCATCGAGGAGTTCGGCTACCCGCGCGACAGCGTGCGCTACGAGCGGGGCAGCGCCACCTCGCTGCGCGACGCCTACTACGCCTGCATCTGCGACCGGCTGCTTGCCTCGAAGCGCGAAGGAGGGCTGCTCGCCGGGGCCAACTTCTGGGCGTGGGGCGGTGAGGCGCATCCGGCCCACACGCTCTGGCAGGCGGGCGACGTCTACTGCGGCGACCCGGCACAGGAGCCCCAGGGGCTCTACTCGGTCTTCGACGACGACACGACCGTCGGGCTCATCCGCCGCACGGCCGAAGCGTTGAAGTAGGCTTCGCTCCGAAGTTGTGGAGCACGGATGATGGGCTGTCGTCCCTCCCCGTCCGGAATCCCGCGGAAAGGTTGAAGGCCGGGCCGAAGACGGAATGGCCGGTTATCCGGAGCCGACACGCACGGTCGCCGCTACTCGATGAAGTTGCGGAGGCGGTTGGCCGGGTTGAGCGGCCTCTGGTCCGTCAGTTCGAGCGACCGGACCATGTGGAGCGTCCCCTGCTTGTACTTCTGAAAATGCGCCGAGGCGATGTGCTTCTCATAGGCTGCGCGGCTCGCGTAGGTTTCGAGGATGGTGATTCGGCACGGGTTCTCCTGTTCGGAGACGGCATACATCGTCAGCACGCCCGGCTCGGTGCGCAGCGATACTTCGCCCACTTCGGCGGCGAAGCGCATATATTCGTCGAGATACTCCGGCCGGACCTCAATCTTCGAGAGGCGCACGATGCCGTCCCCGGCCATCGGCTCCTTGGCGCACATCGACGGTTCGCTGTCGAGCCACAGGCAGCGGCCGAGCACCTCGCCCGTCGAGAGGTAGGAGTAGGTCGGGAACTCGAACAGCACGGGCTTCAGCCGCGTGTAGTCGAGTCGTCCGCGTTCGTCCAACACCTCCGGCAAGGCGTAGGTCGCCGCAATCGAGCAGATGAAGTTGTCGAAGCCCTCCGTCTCGTAAATATCCACGACGTCGCACGCCATCGTCAGCGGCGAGAAGTCAATCACCGGCGCGCCGTTCGCGCCCCGATGCCAGGCGAAGGCCTGCGACTTGTCCTCGCGGGCACCGCTTACGCTTCCCACATAGTCGGCTTCGGGGAGCATCTCATGGCTGACGAGGTTGACCGAGAGCTTGCGCGAGGCGCGGATTCCCCGGTTGGTGTAGTGGCTCTGGCTCATGCTGACCAGAATCCGGTCGTGGCCGATAACCCCGACATGTGCCACGACGAGCCAGTTGACGCGGCCGTCGACCTCGGCCCCGACGACCGTCAGCGGCATGGGGTAGAGTGCCAGGGTGTTTCCTATGAGTTTCTTTTCCATGGTGGTTGTATTTGAAGGATTCGACGATTGAGTCTGCGCCATGCCGCCGCCCGAGAGCGTCAGGCCCAGCAGCAGGCACGCGAAAGTGAAGATACGCTTTGTCATGGTTGGACTGTTCCAGAGTTTTACATCGCAAAGGTAGCGGTTCGCCCGCCCGTGCAGGTACCGTAACCCCGGAAGTTCATACCCGTTTTACCGAATCGTCCGCCGACCGATTCGGATTTTGTGCGGGAATTGTTAATTTTGTGGGGACAACCCCTCAAGCCTTTTTTCCGATGAGCAAAATCCTGAAGGTTCGAAGCGTCAACGACTACGGCAGCTACCTCGGATGTCCGGCACGGCATCCGCTGGTCTGTGTCATCGACTATGCCGAGGTGTCGCCCATCCGCCACAGTCTGAACAACTACGGCGTCTACGCACTCTTCCTGCGCGATGACGTCGGCGTGGAGCTCGACTACGGCTGCGGCCGCTACGACTACAACAAGGGAACGCTGCTCTGCGTGGCCCCGGGGCAGGTGGGCGGCAAGGAGGACAACGGCGAGCGGGTCTCGATTACGGGGTGGGCGCTTCTGTTCCATCCCGACCTGCTGCGCGGCACGCCGCTCGAAAAACGAATCCGCGACTACTCCTTTTTCGACTATCGCGTCAACGAGGCGCTGCACATGAGCGACCGGGAGCACGACATCCTGGTTTCGCTGATGCGCCGCATGCGCGAAGAGCTCGACAACGAGCGCGACGCACAGCAGGATGCCATTCTGGTCGGCTACATCGGATTGGTGCTCAACTTCTGCCAGCGCTTCTACAACCGCCAGTTCCAGAGCCGCGAGGCGGAAAACTCCGACATTCTGGTCCGCTTCAACCGGCTGCTCGCCGACTATTACGAGCAGCAGCTCCAGCTGAAGCTCGGACTGCCCACCGTGCAGTACTGCGCCGACCGGCTCTGCTTGTCGCCCAACTACTTCGGCGACGTCGTCAAGAGAACGACGGGCGACACGGCCAGCAACCACATCCGCCGGTTCGTGATTCGGCTTGCCAAGAACGGACTTTCGGCCGGCGAGAGCGTCGCGCAGGTAGCCGACCGCCTCGGGTTCGAGTATCCGCAGCACTTCAGCCGCATGTTCCGGCGACAGGAGGGCATTACTCCGTCGGAGTACAGCCGCAAGCGGCGCTCCTGACAAACAGTTGTTCGGCATTCCGCCCCAGAATCCGGTCGGCATACCCGGCCAGCTCCCCGTCGGCGGCGAGTGTCTGTTTCAATCGTTCCAGATTGGCCTGCAACACGGCATCGGGCAGATAGGGATAGTCCGAACCGTAGAGGATATGGTCGGGCGTGGTGATGGTGAGCAGCGCATGCAGGACCTCTGCCGTGGGATTCCCCGCCAGGTCGAAATAGAGGCGCGACAGGTTTGCTTTCCAATCAATCGGCTGCATGCAGCCCTGCGACACCATCGCCGGGAGGATGGATTTCATTCTCGGCAATGCCAGCGGAAGGAACGAACCGCAATGGGGCACGACCACCTTCATATTCGGGTAACGGACCAGCACGTTCCGCGCCAGCATGTTCACCACGGTCCGGGTCGATTCGGCCGGATATTCGTACATGGCCAGCGGTGTGGTGGCGATAATCTCCTTGGGACAGGGCGTCGGGCGGTGCGGATGGAGGATGACGACGGCATGTCGCTCGTTGAGCACCTCCATCAGCGGATCCAGCGCCTCGTCACCCACATACTGCCCGCGGCTGTTGGTCGCCAGTTTCACCCCGTCGGCCCCCAGCGTATCGAGCGCATAAACGGCTTCGCGGATGGCAGCCTCCACGTCGGGCAGCGGCAGCGCGGCACAAAACCGGAACCGGCCGGGGTATCGCTGTTTCAGTTCGGCCGAGGCCTCATTCACACGGCGGATGCAGCGGGCCGACTCATCCGTATCGCCATAGTAGGGCTGCGGGGCCGGCATCGTCAGCACGGCCGTTCGGATACCCGCACGATCCATGAAGTCGATGTGCCGTGCGGCATCCCACGCAGGCAGCGGGAAACTCTCTTCGAGCTCCGCGCCGTGCGCCTTCAGCACCTCGAGATAGTCCGGAAGGATGATGTGGGTATGGAGATTGACCGTCTGCCCGTAAAGGGGCGCCGTCCCGAGAGGCATGCCCGCAAGCAGCAAAGTGAACAGTTGCTTTCTCATGTCGCGTGCTTTTTAATGCTCCTCCCGGCCTGCTCCGAGCTCCTCCAGCCAAGCCGGAATACGGGTCGCCATGCTGCCCAACGAGCCGGAGGTGAGTAGCAGCGACTCTTCGAACAAGGCTTCGGGAACCAGCGCGGCAGCATCCCGTTCGGAGGTTCCGATGCCGCTGCTCCCGCTGCTGGCAAAGAGAGCAATCCGCTTTCCGGCCAGCAACGCGGCATGATCATGCAGGAATGCCTGCATCGGCGAGGCCATGTGCCCGAACCAGATCGGATAGCCGACAAAGATGATGTCGTAATTGTCAAAACTTTCGACCGAGGTGGTGATTGCCGGGAAATCGCCTTGAGCAATGGCCTCCAGCTCCGTCTGTGCGCGGTCGAGCATTGCGTTGTAGTCCGTATCGTAGGGCACAGCCGGCTCCACCTCCGCCATCTCGCAATCCAATGTGGACTGAATGGTCCGGGCCATCCGCTCCGTATTGCCCGTGCGCGAGCAGTAGAGGACAAGGTAACGCCCGTCGGCTCCGTTCACGTTGCCGCCTTCCTCGTCGTTCCCGTCGTCCTCGGGTCGGGTCTGTTCCGGCTCGTTCGATGAAGGATGGGGTTCGCCGCAGGCCGTTGTCACGGCAAGTGTCGTCAGCAGCATCCAGGGGATCAAAAACAACTTTTTCATACGCTTCTCTTTTAAAGGTTTGACGCTTTTCCAAGGTCCGGATCGGGAATCGACTATCTGTACGACTCCCGGTAGATGCGCACAATCTCCTCGTCTCTCATCTGCACCCGGTCGCTGGTGAACATGATGCCCATCACCTCGCGCGTATTGCGCATCAAGGTCTCGAATTCGTCGGGCGTGATGCCGTAGTCGAACATCTTCAGGTCGGCCACGCCGCAGGCCTCCTGCAGCCGGGTGAGAGCCGTGAGGAAATCTTCGGGCCGGGTGGCTTCGGGCATTCCCATGGCCTGCGCCATGCGAACGAAGCGCTCGTCGCAGGCGTGGCGTTCGATGAAGTATTTGTAGTAGGCCCGGCTAATCATAATCAGCCCTGCACCGTGAGGCAGTGCCGGATGATAGGCCGAAAGGGCATGCTCCAACGCGTGTTCGCTCGTAATCAGCGTGAGGCACATCACCACACCCGACAACGTGTTTCCGAAAGCCACGTGGGTGCGGGCCTCCATGTCCTTGCCATCTTTCACGGCACGGGGCAGGTACGTCGCCAGATTCTCGATGGCCGTCAGGGCGTACATGTCGCTCATCAGGTTCGCACCCCGGGCAATGTACCCTTCGGTGCTGTGGAACAGGGCGTCGAAACCCTGGTAGGCCGTGAAGGTCGGCGGCACGCTGGCCATCAGCTCCGGATCGACGATTGAGAGGACGGGAAAGAGTGAAGCATCGCCCACGAAGGCCTTCTCGAAGGTATCCTCCCTGGTGATGACGCCCGAGTTGTCCGTCTCCGAACCCGTTCCGGCCGTGGTCGTGATGGCGATGATGGGCAACGGCCGGACGGCAATCGGTTTGCCTTTGCCCGAACCGATGGGTACATAGTCCCAAAGCTCCCCGTCGTTGGTCGCCATCACGGCAATGGCCTTGGTGCAGTCCATCACGCTGCCGCCGCCCAGCGCCACGAGGAAATCGCAGCCGTGCTCACGGGCCGCCTTCGCCCCGGCGTCGACGTTGCTGACGGTCGGATTCGGCATCACCCCGTCGAAGAGGACCGTCTCCACGCCGGCCTTGTGCAGCTGCTCCTCCGTACGCGAGAGGTAGCCGTTGGCACGGGTCGATTTTCCGTTGGAGATCACGATCAGGGCGCGGCGTCCCGGCATCGGCTGTTCATTCAGTTTGTCCAGCATCCCGGCCCCGAACATCACCCGGGTCGGAACATACATGTCGTACATAAGATTGGTTTCCATCTTTTAGAATTGTTTTATGTAAGTGTATTCTTTATTTACCCATCGTCTCCCGAACCCGGGCCAGCAGGTTCGGGATATCGAGATGCTGCGGACACTTGGCCAGGCATTCGCCACACGCGACACACGAGGAGGCCGGGTCGCCGCGCTGAACGGGCGACATCGACACGGTATAGTCGGCCAGCGCCCGCTGCAGGTTGCCGTGCAACAGGTAGTTGTTGTACACATAGGCGAAGATGTAGCCGATGGCCACGTTATGCGGACAGGGAATACACTGGTAACAACCCGTGCAGTCGATATGGCCCGGTGCATGGCGGTAGGCCTGGATGGCAGCTCCCAACGCCTCACGCTCGGCCGGCGAGAACATATTCGGCCGGGCCTTGGCGGCATACCTCAGATTCTCCTCCACATCCGCCATAGAACCCATGCCGCTGACCGCCACACTCACCTCGGGAATATCCCACAAATAATCCAACGCCCACTCCGCATCGGGCTTGCGGATCCCCGTCGAGGCCAGGGCATTGTGCATCGCCTGCGGCAGACGGGCCAGAAACCCCGTATGGACGGGCTTCATCACCGCCAGTCCCATCCCGTTGGCTGCGGCATACTTTGGGCCGAGCGCCCTTGCCTCGTATTCGTAATCCAGGTAGTTGTGCTGAATCAGGCAGAAATCCCAGGCCGGGGTGTATACCACCACCTTCTTGAACAGCTGCAGGCTGTCGTGGAATGAGAAGCCCATGAAGCGAATCTTGCCCTGGGCCTTCAGCCGCTCCATCTTTTCGATGAGCCTATAAGGCAGCACATAATCCTTCCACGCGCGGTGCATGATCATGTGGATGTGGTAGAAATCAATCACGTCCGTGCCGATGGTGCGGCGCGACTGGTCGAAGAACTTTTCGAAATCGTCCGCCGACCGCATCTCCCACCACGGCATCTTGGAGGTGACATACACCCGGTCGCGCCAGCCTCCGGCCAAAGCACGACCCACCGTCTGTTCGCTCTCTCCGCCCAGGTAGACACGCCCCGTGTCAATGTAGTTCACACCGCCTTCGATGGTACGGCGTACCATGGGCGTGGTCTGGTCGAAATCCACGTGTCCGTTCTTCATCGGCAGCCGCAGCATGCCGAAACCCAGCGCCGAGACCTTCACGCCGGTCCGCCCCATCGGGCGGTACTGCATCTGCGGTTTGTAATTGAGAATCTCTCTCGACAACCGCTCCCGTACGGCTTGTTTTTCAACCTCCTGCGCCAGGGCTTTCGGACCGATTATCGCACTGGCAGCTGCGGCAAAAAGTCCACTTTTAAGAAAATCGCGTCTATCCATGTCGTTTCCCGTTTATCTGTTCCGACCCCCGTTCAGACAGAATTGTGGCCGTTGTGTCTGCTGCAAAGGTAATCCGGCGGGGAGCCACCTGACGTAACGATTTCATGGAAGAATGTACAGCTTTTACGGATTATGAATTCCTATAAACTGAGCGGCGGGGATCTGCAATAGAACCCTCGCCGCCGCATCTTCGTTTTTTCAACTCAACAGCCGGTTTATGCTGTCAGGACTTTGCCGATGCGGCGCATCTCGCGGCTGATGTTCGCCTCGGAGATCTTCGCATAGCGCCGTGTCATGTTCGTATTCGTATGGCCCAGAATCTTAGCGATAATGTCGATCGGCATCCCGTATTCAATCGCCAGTGTGGCAAACGTATGGCGCGCCAGGTGCGTGGTCAGATGCTTGTGAATCTGGCAAATATCCGCAATCTCCTTCAGGCAGGCGTTCATATTCGTATTCGACGGGACAGGCAGCAGCTTGCCCCGTGCCCGACAGTTGGCATCGTCGCGGTACTTCTCCAGCAGGGCCGCTGCCTGCGGAAGCACCGGAACACGGCTCATCACCGAGGTCTTCTCACGAGGCTTATGGATTCACAGCTGACCCTCCTCGTCCGTCGTGAAGTGTTCCCACCGCAGGTGGTCGACATCCGTAAAGGCCAGTCCCGTCAGCGTGCAGAAGCAGAAGACATCCCGAATGCGGGCCAGCCGCTCGTTGGGCATCGGCCGCTTCAACAGCAGGTCCAGCTCCGCCTTTGTCAGCGGCACCTTGACATTCGTCTTGTCAATCTTCATCTTGTAGTAGCGGAAGGGATTCTTCTCGATCCATTCGTTGCGGACGGCATAGAGCAGGAAATTCTTCAAACAGCAGAGC
>NZ_NFIO01000008.1:0-111461 GCF_002159425.1 Alistipes sp. An31A | reverse complement strand
TTTGCGATACCTCCAAATTTGGCTTTTCTAGGGCAATTGGAGGTATTCTTTTTATCTTTAGCTAAGATACAAATTTTATATTACATTGGCAATCAATTCGTTATAAAGTTTTATTCTTTTTACGACAGTCCCTAATGTAAAGAACAAGAGTTGGCAAGATGTGGCCGATGGGCTTATCTACTATGCACCGCTCTATGATCATGTTGCTGCATGGGGTATTGAAGGACTCGTAACCAAAGAGTTTGAACCTGAGATAAAGCGCCGTCTGACTATATTCTTCCAGGCAACACAACCAGGTGCAGAAATACCCATGGAGGCTGCCATCGATGAATATAATGTTTTTCACACTTATCCGGCCGCTATTAAAAGTAGAAATGAGGTAAAACAGTTGATTCAGCAGGTGCTGGAAACGACTCGATAGTGAATATTCTAAAAACAAGGCGCTCCTCCGAAGCGCCTTGTTCGTTTTTGAGCCGATATAGCTCTTATTTGCCGATGCAGCATACCGAACAACCTGAATGTGAAAGAGTTGCGTTTTAAACGGTAGAAAAGCCTTTTCTCGCTTGTTTTTCAGGCCAAAAACCGTCCGTTTTGCCGCACCTTTCACTTGAATCAGAACCAACGGAAAAATTCCCTTTTCCCGTCCGAAGTCCACCTGTTTTCTATCCGTTGCGAAGGTACGAAAATAAGTGGGATTTTCACCAACTGATGTCAACTAAAAGCAAGATGCAGTCACGAAGATTTTGCAGCCAAAAGAAAAAACAGGCTGTATCATTGGTAGACTTCGGCAAATCGGCTGGTCTGTTTGGCGGAGCCATCTCTTTTCTTCCCTCTGTTTTGACTTTACTTTAATTGGCGTATATATGAATACGGGGATAAAGTAAAGTCACTTTCGCCATAAGTCTATGTTGCTCCGTTGCTGCCGAAAATTGAAAGGATGTAGGAAAAGTGTAGAATTATAAGAGTTATTTCTAAGGAAAAGTGTATATTTGCGCTACCAAATCTTTTAGAAAAGTGTAGAAACGATGCTGTACAGAAAGATCCGATCATATATAGATGACCACCTCAGGTCTAATGAGGACAAGATTCTCCTTATTGAAGGAGCGCGGCAGATAGGCAAATCTTACATCATAAGAGATGTAGGGACAGAACTCTATGACAACTATGTGGAGATAAATTTCGTGGAAGACGATGCGGGCGACAAGATATTCAAGAATGTCCGCACCACGGAAGAGTTTTACCTGAACCTAAGTATGGTTGCAGGATCCAAGCTGGACAGATATGAAAATACATTGGTATTCATTGATGAGATTCAGCATTATCCGCAATTTTTGACAATGCTCAAGTTTTTGAGGCAAGAACACAGGTATCGGTTTATCTGCAGCGGAAGCCTGTTGGGAATTGCATTGAAAAAGACTGTTTCGGTTCCAGTCGGAAGTATTATTCCCAAGAAAATGTATCAGCTGGACTTTGAAGAATTCCTGATTGCAAATGATTTCGGCGAGGATGCTATTGCGCATCTGAGAAAATCTTTTGAGCTGAAACAGCCTTTGGCTCCGGAGGTTCATGATAAGGTGCTAAGTCTTTTCAAAAGATACCTTCTCGTGGGAGGTATGCCGGATGCGGTAAATGAATATTTGAACAGTCATAATATCGTCAAAGTGAGGGAGGTTCAGGCGGCTATCAGAGAATTGTATGGTGTCGATGCTTCCCGTTACGAAGAGGACGCTGCCAAAAAACTGTATATCCGCCGTATCTATGATATGATTCCTTCTCAGATGGAGAACAAGAAGAAGCGGATTGTAGCAAAAGATATATTGGACCGGAAAGGAGACAGATTCAGCAATTATGTGGAGGAGTTTGAGTATCTGATCAATTCAGGCATTACGATAGCATCCCATGCTATCAGCAATCCGAAATATCCCTTGGCAGAATCCCAGCAGAAAAATTTGTTGAAGCTGTACATGAACGATGTAGGTATGCTTACTTCCCAGTTGTATCATTACAATATCCAGCCAATACTGAACGACATTGCCAGCATTAACCTTGGCTCTGTCTATGAAAGCGCTGTTGCCCAGGAACTGAAAGCACATTACGAAAAACTGTTCTACTACGACAATAAGCAGAAAGGAGAGGTTGACTTCCTTGTTGATGACAGTAGCACCATGAGTGTGCTGCCAATCGAGGTTAAATCCGGTAAGGATTATACGGTTCATAGTGCATTGGACAGCCTGATGGCAATTCAGGATTACCATATTGTTTCATCTATTGTTCTCTCAAACGAAAGGGAAATAAAGACAAAAGGAAATATCCTTTATCTCCCGATTTACTATGTTATGTTCCTGGAGAACAAGGTGCCGGAAAAAGAGAATCTGTACTTTTAGGTATTCACTAAAAATCATGGCTGCACACATAGTAATATTCTAAGCAGAAAAATATATTAAATATACTTTGATATTAAAATAATAGCTACCTTTGTGCCATGAATAATCCATTGCGACAATTAGGAAATATCCCTGTTACAGCTTCCGTTTTGGAGTCCCTGTTCCCTCATATCAGGGGTGGAAGCCAAAAACTCAGGCTGCTTGAGCGTGACAAACAAATAATACGCCTCAAGAAAGGACTTTATGTATGCAGTCCGGAAATAACGGGGAAAACCCTTTCGACAGAATTGATAGCCAATCATCTGTATGCCCCCTCGTATGTTTCCATGTCATCGGCTCTGCGCTATTATGGGCTGATACCGGAAGAGGTTTACACCAAACAGTCCATGACTTTGAAGTATGCCAAGAACTTTGACACGCCATTTGGACGGTTTGAATATACGCATATCTCGAAGGCCGCATTCTCTGTTGGGCTGACAAGCATCAAGAAAGATGGCTACGCGTTTGTGATGGCTACACCTGAAAAGGCCCTGTGTGATCTGATTGCCAATTCTTCAAAAGTGAATTTGCGTTATCTGAAAGATGCCGAAATTTATCTGGAAGAGGATATCCGGATGGAACGAGAGGATTTTATGCAGATGGATGCCCGGTTGTTTGGGGAATATATCAAGGTCGGCAAAAAGGCCGATTCAATTCGTACTTTACTTAAATTGCTGAAGAAATGAAGAATGAGATTTATGACAATATGCTCTCTGCATATGGTGCGACAACGGAACAAGAAAGGCGTAATGCCATATTTGAAGTAAACCAGCAGGTGATACTTGCCGGACTCTACAATGGCGGTTTCTTCGATGTTGCCGCTTTCTATGGCGGTACCTGCCTCAGAATTTTTCATGGTCTCCAACGCTTCAGCGAGGATATGGATTTTTCCCTCCTGACTCCCGATGACAAGTTCGATTTCACGAAATACTTCCAGCCGATAATAGATGAATTTGCCATTGTCGGTCGTGAAGTGGAGATTAAAAAGAAAGACAAAAAGAGTTTTGGTAAGGTGGAATCCGCTTTCCTGAAAGACAATACGGATGTATATGACGTGTCTTTCCAGACCGATAAATCCATAAAAATCAAAATTGAGGTTGATACCCAGCCACCGTTGAATTTCAGGACTGAGCAAAAACTGCTTCTACAGCCTCACTCCTTCATGACACGCTGTTTCACCTTGCCGGATTTGTTTGCCGGGAAGATACACGCATTGGTGTACAGAGGTTGGAAGAACAGGGTGAAAGGTCGTGACTGGTATGATTTTGAATGGTATGTCCGCCACAATGTTCCTCTTGATTTTGCCCATCTCGCAGAGCGCGTCCGCCAGTTCAACAATGAAGAAATCGGGAGGGAGGCATTCATGGCTCAGTTGAAAGACAGATTGGCGTCAACGAACATCAATCAGGTGAAGAGCGATGTCCTTCCATTTGTCAGGAACCCCAAGGAGCTCGACATCTGGTCAAACAATTATTTTGTCCAGTTGGCGGATATGATGAAGTTTGAATAGTATAACGGCTAATACTTACTGATTATGGCAAAACAGATTTTGATTGGCATTAAGGAGCAGGAATTGAGTGAGATTGCGCACTATCTTATGATATATTTCCCATATAACGAGGAAATGTGCAGTTATACGGATGCATGGATGGGTGAACTGTATGAGAACAAATATCCGTTGGTTGCTAAGGGTATGTGGTCGGGAATAATCAATTTGAAAACACATAAACTGCTGAATTGGAAGCCTGAATATGGGGATCTGTACCTGCAGGCCAAGATATGCGACAGCGGAACATATTTCCTGCTCGATAAAGAGAAAAAGGCGATATGTAAGATTGCCGGCTATGTGCCAAACGGCCTGATTCCAGATCAGGATGACTGCAGAGACTATATTCGTTTAAAGATCAATAGTGACGGTACGATAGAAAATTGGCCTGAGAATCCAGACTATTCTGATTTTATCGAAGGCTCTGAGACTGTAGAAAGAATTAATAGGAGCATTGTAGAGGAACCAATACTGGATATCAAGGTTGAGTTCACTTACAGCCAACTTATGACAAAACTGCTTCAATTGCCTAAATTCTTGCAATTGGAGATAGGAAAAGCGTTAGTGGTAAATGCCTCGGAAGGATTTGATGAGACAGAATGAGAATACTTTATAGTGGAAAATTTGATGTTTATTGATAAAAAGACGGAAAAGATATCATAATATGATAGCACAAACTCAATTGAAAAAGCCAAGTAATTGGCAAGACTTTGAAAAACTTTGCAAACTATTGTGGGGCGAAATATGGTCTTGTGAAGATTCTATTAAACGACATGGCCGACAAGGTCAAAATCAGCATGGTGTTGATGTATTTTCGTATGTTGAAAAATATGGCGGATATTGCGGTATTCAGTGCAAAGGTAAGGATGACTATACGAATGCTCAATTAACAGAAGGAGAGATTGATACGGAAATAGAAAAGGCGCTAGGCTTCGAGCCAGAATTAAAGTTGCTGGTTTTTGCTACTACAGCAAATAAAGATGCAAAAATAGAAGGATACATTAGAAAGAAAGACGTTGAGAATAGGGAGAAGGGGCTATTCGCTGTTGATATTGCATCATGGGAAGATATTGTTGACCAATTGGAGCGATATAAAACAACCTACAACTGGTATGTGAACAACTGTCAGTTTAAGGATACCACAGATGTTTCTGTGTCTTTTGGTGGGGAGGAGGAAATAACCGTCCATCCAGAATATATTAGGGTTATTAAACATTATGAGTATAAAGAATTGACTCCATTAGGACAAATTTACCAAGCACAGTTAAAAGATTTGAAGGTTGTGAACTTTGGCGCATCGATTATGTCATGGAACAGACCAACTAAAGTTGATAAAAGATGGTGTAAACTAGGTATAAGAATTGAGAACATCGGGAAGACTGTTATTAAAACACCAAAGCTTGTTGTGTCTTTCCGGTCGGAAGATATTGTTAAAATTGATGACAATTTTTATTATTGCAATGCTTTTGGTATAGATGAAGCGGCGAGAGCACAGATTAATGCGGGAAGGGATGCAAGGAGAGAGGTGTTCCAAACATATAAGAATCAGTTAGAGTATATACCTAAAAACTCCGTTTTTGTACAGAAGGACTATCGAGATTTCCAGATGAGTATAATTCCTGCAGATGGGATAAAGCGGTTACCTTTAATCTGGCGGTTCCTTTGTGAGGACTATCAGAAAGAAGGATACCTGACTATCAATGTGGATCCCCAAATAGAGGACCGCATAGAAACAATTGAAGTTCATGATAAATTAGAACTGAAACCAGATGAGGTTACTATAAAAGCGAAAATTATTGAAAAATAGATCTGATCGAGTGTATGTTTTGTTTTAAAAGTGAAAGTAAAACTCAACGCGCTATTTTATGAAACGTTTTGTCGCCTAATATTAAAATACAATAGCTTTTATAATATAATGTGATTTATAACGTCTGTAATTTATAAGTAAGATTCATTTTGTACAATTCGTAAATGAATTGTACAAGTATATTTCTGCTATCAAGAAATTTGTTGGTTCTCAAGAAAATCCGTAATTTTGCGCCGTCAATTGAATAAAAACATAAAGTTTACAATGCAGCAAAGAAGAATGAACAACTGGAACACTATATCGAACCGAGGCATAAAATGCCTTGAGAGATTGTTGTGTGTCCATACTTCGGGCATTGGAGCATTCTATACTTTTGGAGACATTTTCCGACGAACGTCTGATAGAACATCGGGGATACGATGATGCTGGTATCCCGCTGAAACGATAAATGAAAACCGTCGGAGAGTCCTTACCAAACTTTTCGACGGTTTTTGTTTGATGCCTGTTGGTGACGTTCGCACGATGTGCTCTTCTCCGTCAATTCCGTCCACGGGCTGAATTGTAACGTATTATAAACCGCGCAGTGATGCGCATGAATGAAAAGATTATGAATTATAAATTTGACGGAAGCAGGGTGTTCTTTACATCCGACACCCACTTCAACCACACCAATATCATCAGGTTCTGCAACAGGCCATTCAAGGATGTGTCGCACATGAATGAAACGATTATTTCCAACTGGAACCGCGTGGTCGGTCCGGAGGATATCGTGTTCCACCTGGGTGATTTCTGTCTGGGCGGTTCTGCCGAATGGGTTAACGTACTGAACAGGCTGAACGGGAAAATATACCTTATTTCCGGCAACCACGACATCAAGAACCTGAGGCAGAATTACACGAAATACTTCGAGCAGATAGCGATGCAGATGTATATCGAGGTGGATAAACAGAAGATTTATCTGAATCACTGTCCGTTCCTCTGCTATGGCGGCTCATATGATGACACATGGCAGCTATTCGGACACGTTCATACCCGTAGGAACAATACCGGAAAGGATGCACCGCGGCTGAGTATGCTTCTTCCGACACAATATGATGTCGGAGTGGACAACAACGATTTCACACCGGTTTCTTTTGCGCAGGTGAAGGCAATCATAGGGAAACAGATTGAACAATCAAGGAAAGGAGAACAGTAAGATGAAGATACAATACATGAGTGATCTGCACATGGAGTTCCAGGAGAACAGCAGATACTTGAAAAATAATGAATTGCCTGTAACCATATGGGATATGTTTTTGAGGATGAACACCTGATGAACGGATTTGATCCGGCCAGGTTTATTGAAATTTAATGGACATATAGAAATGAACGAAAGAAAGATTATAGATAGAAAGCTCCTTGTCGATTTGGCGAAGGAGGTCGGCTTGAATGCCTCGCATTTGGAAGCATTGGGTGAAAGCCGTCAATGGGAAATTGTCGTTGGTGGCGATATGCTTGGACGGCTGGTTGAGATACAGCATCGGTTCGAGCGGCTGGCCGTAATGGGTGACGATGAGTACCGGGGATTCTATATAGAAGTGCCACGGCCTACGCCGGAAGAGTGGGGGGATGCCGAGGAATTGATTGCTTCGGGGGAATATGACAGTCGGGAAGCATTCCTTGCGGATTGGCTTGCATTCAACCCGATGGAGACCAGGTGGTTCCATGTCGCTTCAAGTCGATACGAGGATTCCCGGTCAATCCGTGTTACGGACCGGAAGCATATCCATTTTATCATTACGAATTGCCCTAAGTGTACGGATGCAGAACCAGATGATACGTGGTGCAGGGAGAATCTAACCCGCCTCTTCGACTATCTGCAACGGATGATTGATGTCATTGTCGCGAATCCCGACGGGTTCAACGATTACGTGGCGCATAACCTTCCGTACCAGCAGCGTACAGGACGGATTGCACAAAGGGAGTTTAACCGCATAGTATCGAATTTCAAAATTGAGGTGGAAGATAAGGAAACGGCTATCAAGGCATTGGAGGACTCGGTGCATGGGCGTTCTGTCCCTCTTTTGGCAATCATGACCATACGAAAGTATTGCACCTATTTCCGCATTGCCAACGAGGTGTATGAGGCTTATCACCGGAAGCGGGGATGCAAGGGGCGCATCTATACAGATCAGCAGGATGTTCCGGAAGAACTGCGTGATGTTGTCTATTACAAGCGGAAGAAGTTCGTGGATGTGACGGAAATGTACGACATTGACAGTCAGGAGGATTTCATGCGGTTCGCAACTGACCATTACGGAGAACTGGGGCTTTCGCGTCTGAATATCTTTGCCTCACACGACCGGCAACAGGGATGGAAAATTGTTGTTTCCAACAGTTATTCTGCCAATGCCGGATTGGCCATTGAAGTAGCGACAGCCTTGTATAAGGCCGGGGCACCGCTGCTGATATATGATGCAGAGAAGCTCTTAAGGATCCTGCTCGAAGAGGATTATGTACGGCTTGTTCCCGATTCCTATCATAATTATATGGGCTATCAGGAAGAAGGCTCTGTCTACGAACTGCCGTGGGAATACGAATGCTCTGACGATGCTAATTCGGTTCTTATAAAGGAGCAATATCAAGCGATTGTCTCACTTACCGAATGGAAGCCCGAGGAACCTGTGAGGCCCATCGCTTAAAGGCATTGTAGCACATGCCGGCTTGGCTTATCTTCATGCGGAAGCGTATAAAGGTAAGCCAAGTTAATATGGGCACTATTTTTTTTAGAGTAAGTCTCTGATGATTGGGAAAAAGTAGGATTGGATTTACCAATCATCCAATAATTATTTTAAAATAAAGTACTCCGAATTAAGTGTTTATTATTTGTTTGAATATTTGCAACTCTTTTGTGTACGTATATCTGCTGACAACCTGTCTATCAAGCCTGCAAAATCCTTCCCGTGTCTGATCTCGCATTCCCAAACGATAATTACTTTCCAGCCGAATTCTTCAAGTTCGCGTTTTACGACTGCATCCCGTTCTTGGTTGCCTGATATCTTGTTAACCCAAAATTCCGTATTGCTCTTGGGGGTGTATGCATATTTGCAACCGGGATGTCCGTGCCAGAAACATCCATGAACGAAAATGACCGTCTTGTATCGAGGCAGAACGATGTCAGGTTTCCCGGGAAGAGTCTTGACATTGACACGATAACGAAATCCGCGGGCAAAAAGGGCTTTTCGAAGCGTAACCTCTGGCTTCGTACCCTTGCCCCTGATTCGTGACATGACCTCGGATCTTTTTTCTCGGCTCCAGATATCCATGGCGCGTGTCAATTGGGAAACCCGGCCTTCTTGAGCTTCTGCAGGTTGAAGTAGAAGGCATACTTCATCCTGTCAGTTAACGGTTTCATTCCATCAGCGACATCCTTCATGGCTTTCCATTTCCAATCTTCAAGAATTCGTCGACGTTTGTCCCATTCTACCATGGCTTGTATCAGTTCCAATGTAATTTCGTCTTGACCGTTTGCCGGAGAAATGGTATCGGAGGTCTCGGCTGCTTTTGCACGATCCTGCTCGGCCAGACTGTCGGCTTCCTCAAGAAGTTCCGGATTGTGTTGCCAGACATTCTCGTAAATCAGATATCCTCTGGAGATGTCGCTGTCGTTCAGCTTTCGGTTGTTCTTGATTTTATATGCGATATCGCTGGCCAAGGAGGTCAGGGTCGGCTGCAACATCCCCGTGTCGCGTCCCCACGTCTCTATCTTTTTCCAAAGAGAGAACGGGATTGCCCGTATGATACCCTCCTTGTGCCGTCTGTTCGACTCTTCGTCGCCAACATCGCTTTTGTGATTGCGTTTTGGGGGATTCTTTTCATCAATAAAATCCTGACGAATCTTATCGAGATTATAAGCCCATTCATTTGAGCGGACTTTTAACCAGCACTCTTCCTTTTTGGCCCACTCGATATAGTGCGAGACGGGAGATTCTTTGAGAATAAATTCATTTACCTGCTTCATCAGATCGTATATAAAATCCGATAAAGCCAACGAAATTGACTGGTTTTTCCAGATTCGATACAAATCCAGTCGTCCCTCTGTAATGATATTCAGAAGGGACAATGTATACGGAACGACAACTTGTTTCAATTCACCGATATGATTTCCCGTGAGTTTGGTTCCGTATCGCTTGTCGGCAGCCTTGAAGAGAATGGCCTTGGCGATTATGTCTTCAAACCATGCAACGTCGATATGTTTGACGTCCGGGAGATTGTAGTTTATGAAACGGGCATAGTTCTTTTCATTTCCTCGTACCACGATGTGAGGTCCGATAGCCAGATTTCTGCCATTGTATGTTTCCTGCCATGCATTAACATATTTGGCAAGTTCTACTTTCGTTATGACCTGTTTCTTCGGGTATTTCAGATCAAAGGCTTTTTGCCGTGATTTCGTGAATCCTTCCTTCGCCCGCAGGGTTTTGTATTGTCCGCGAGCACGTTCAAAGAACCATGCTGTCTGCAGATTGTTGGTCGGAGTCGTGGGTGCAAATATGTATCTTGAGATGCGCTCGATTTCTACAAGAGCCGGATTGTTGGCCGAGAAGTCGGCATCATTGACCTTGTTTTGAGTATTGGCATAGCGTGATATGCGTGAAACTATTTCCGCGTATTGATCCTTGTCCTTGATGACGGACAGTTTTACCTGAACAAGAATATCTGAAATGTTTGCCTTATCCTTCTTGGCCGTATTATAGATGGAGGCCGTAGTCTGACCACCATTTACAATCTGGAGATTGCTGATATGTCTGATGAAATGCCTTGTTTCATCCAGCTCGATGTGATCTGCTGTTGCAGCGATACCGTTATTGTATGCCAAGAACATGTGAGGTTCATTCTTTATGGTTTCCCGTATGCCCTTGTTGATCTTTCCCGTGAACTGAAGAAACGAACGCACGTTCTGTTCCAGTAGACGGGATCCATAACATTCATAAAGTTTTGCCAGACATTCTCCTGATATTATGGCAACATATGCTTCATAATCGGGGTTACTCAAATTGGCGGCAAGGCATGGAATTTCATATTTGTGTCCGTCAAGATTCTCAAAATCCAGTTCTATGGGAACTCCGGCCTGTTCGGAAATTTTGTAAAGATACTCCACGTCTATAACCTTGTAGTAGATGTTATATCCGCTGATGACTTGGCTGGCAGGCAGTTCGCCCTTGTATGTGCCGTTTGTCAGAATGAAGGCATTTACGCGAATCAGATTGTCGCGCAGTTCGGCATAATTGGCCAGCGTATTGGCGAATTCAAAGATTTCGGAAGATTCTGCAATCTCATTGACATAATCGTTGTATATGGCCCGGTGAAAAAAATTTGTAATCATTTTGGCGGCCGTATCAATCTCTCCTTTGGAAACCGTGCGAGCCTCCGAGGAGTTCGCGTAAAGAGTGATAAAAAGATCAACGGTCTCGTAGTTGTCTGAAATCGCATATCCGTTTATCTTGTGTTGGCCCTTTTTCTTCAAATCTCGTTCGTCGTAGGCAACCGATACGTTCTCCGTTTCGGCTGCATCGGACAGCATGTCCAGACAGATTCGGGTAAATATCTGTTCCTGGGTATTGCCATCTTCGTCACTCGACTGCATGGCGACAACGTCCTGCATAAGGGACTGGTAGAATTTTTCAATCTCTTTCATGATTAACTGTCGATTTGAAGAGTTCCGTGTCAGTCACTGCGTATTCTTCGCAGGCAGACGTGCTGATGGTGTATGTGACGTTGCTGACTCCATTGCGCAGATCCCGTTCCTTGATACGGGGGAAATTCCCCGCTATGCGATAGGCCTGCTCCCTGCGAATCTTGTAGCAGCGATCCTGGTACATGGGCGCGTGATCATCAAAATATCCCGCATGAGTCAGGCCGATATTGAACCGGTGCAGCGCAATCGTGTCAGGCGCCAATGCTTTTCGCAGGTCTTCGATTACCCGGTTCAGGGTCTGGCCGTTTTTCCGGGATACTTCCACGGAAAGATGATATAGGAAAAGCCTGTCAAGCAACGCATCATCCAGTTGGCGTTCCCCGTTTATCGTAAGTCGATCCGAGCCGTTGGTCGCGGTTGTTTTTACCTCGATGGCCCAGTCCTCACCCTGAAAGTCTCTCATGGCCTTGTCGCAACCGACCCAATATCCGACCGTTTCCGTCATGTCGAAGGAATTTCGACGTATCATGCGAAACAACAGATGAAGCTCGCCATACAAACCTTGTTGTTCTGCCGGAGAAAGCCCGGTCGCAAGTCCTCGATCGAAAAGAGTTCTCCACTTTTCAAGCTGATTCAGGATAATGCGAAGTGCAGACTTTTCGGAAGATTCACGGGTTACGGCACTTGTCAAATCCGAGCATAAGGTAGCGAACACGCCGAGACAGTCCGTGTGATGCAGCTGTATCAGCAACAGGTTTCTGTGCTCGAAACTCGCGTCCGGCATTTGCAGGATTCCAAGCTCCTTCAGACTTTTGAACTGGTCAATAGGAATGGTCAGGCTACTGTCATATGAGAAAGCGATACCGTACAAGTTGTCCGGATATCGGTATGTCCCGTATACGTACAAGGGAGACTCAACCGGAATTCTGCGTTTGGTGAGTCCGGATTCCTCTGCCGAGGCCAGATTTTTCCATATGTCTGTTATAGAGTTACTGTTCATCATAAGTGTTGTCGTTGGTGCTGTCGAAGTTCTCCTCGGTAATTGCAAAGTCGGCTACCTGATTGGCTACATAGGAGACGGCCTTGTTGGTATCGCTATGCGGAAATGCGATGGCAAATCCAATGAACGGCTCGTCGTCTTTCGTATAGGAGACAGCGTCCTTTACTCCAGACATGTTGGAATATTCCGGATTCAGCGGATAAATCATGAGCAGAGGAGTCTGTTTGGAGCGGAATTCCTGTCTGACGAGCTGCGGTGAAGGATATTCGTGTTTCCACACTTCTTTAGCCCGGGTCTTCCGGCCTCTGGTCTCATCAAGAGCTTTCAACAACATGTCGTCAGGAAGGTCAATGAATTCATCGGTCGGATTACCCACGATATGGTTCTTACGGATATAGTATGTTCCGGCATTTTGTGCATCCTGTGCCTGCCGGCGAATGAAGCATTCTGCCTGTACGCCGTTCGAAAAGGTATGGACGCATGTGTTGCCATCTGCACTCTTGCTCATCAGTGCGATGTTCCAGGAAACAAGTTCTCCCACATCGTTCAGTTCCCGGATATAGTCGCATATGAGGTCGAGATTGACCTTGGTCAGGGACTCCGGCAGCTGGAACCGTGACAGGTAGTCGCAGACGGTATCGGAAGATATGCCGGTCCACAGATAATCGTTTTTGATTCTGTCTGGAGTTCCGAGTTCTGAAAGCAGACTGTCCGTTGCCGCCAGATTGTTCCGTTTGGAGACCGGATCCCGGAGCAGCTGGTAGGTCTCTACCAGACGACCGGCCCACGAGACCTGAATGTTCTTCGTGTGACGCATTTTGGATATGGATGTTATCTGCAACTGCCCGGGATGCGTGCGAACCTTTAGGGCATAGTTCTCCGGCGTCCCGCCTGATTCGGCCAGATATCTGAACTCTTCCCGAAGTTCGTCGCTGGCAAGCGTTATGTGACGGTACCATTCGTTCAGTTCGTTACTGGTGAAGAGTCTGCAAAGATCCACATAGCCGGGACGATAGCCGAACCATCGTCCCATCTGCATCAGCGTGTCGTACATTTTCGATGCGCGCAGGAAATAGCTAACGGACAGCCCTTCGAGCGTAAGTCCGCGGGACAGCTTGTCACCGCCGATGGCAATGACCGAAATGCCGTTCTTTTCGTTCTCGTAATAGGTCAAACTATCTCCGGAGGTCCCGTTGATGGACTTGACCTCTATCTTCTGTACAGCCCGATAGAGCAGAGGCCTGATCTCCTCCCATGTGTGGCGTCGTATTTTGTTGTCGATGCGGGAAAGAACCGGTGAATCGATGATTTCTCCGGTAATGGTACGGTATGAACGGTAATCGGGAGAGTCTTCCTCAAAAATCCGACGGAGATCTTCCAGCATGGTCGGATCATTCGCCTCGATTTCGTTCTTGTAGTATTTGAACAGACGGTCGATAATCTCCTTGAGATGATTCTGCCATGCCTGAAAACGTGATACGTGGATCAGCATGGAATTGTGTTTGTTCTCCTGACCGCGGGCAATTCGAATGGCACAGGTAACGATAAAACACTTGATGGCTGTTCTCAACGATTCCGGAATATCATCTATCGTCGGTTTCGGATCGTCTCTCTTGTGACCTGCGGGCACAAAGGTGTCGCTGTCCGTAACCGGGAAAACAATGGGCAGAAGATCTTCGTTTCCATCGGGATCAGCCGAAGTGCCGAAGACCTTTTCGGGGCCGACGTAGTTGTCGGGAGCCGGAAGGTTGATGATGAAATCCTTGGGGAAAAGATCGTCCTTGTCGAGAGGAATAAAGATGTTGGCAAACGGGGTAGCCGTATAGCCGACATATGCGGACCGGTTGAACAGCTTGATGATCTTGCAGATATTCCCGTTTATGGCGGTCGGGTCATCACCGACCCGACTGGTATTTATGGAAGCATTGTCCGCTTCGTCATCAACAAGCAGAAGTGACTTGTTGGCTATGACATCGTGGGTGGACTGTGATTTCAACCAACTGTACAGCCGCTTGAGTACGGAAACGTTTTTTTTGATCACGAGAATGATCGGCTGTGGATTGTTGAAGTTGAAACCGGCCGTATTTGCCGCCTGCTTTGTGAAGTCGCCCCGTTCGGTGCTGGTCGTGTAGGAGTTTGCGATGGCTTTGTCAAAACCGGGAATCAGACCTACTCCGATACGTATGGTTTGGTTCATGTTGTAGGCTCTGGTATTTTGCGTGTCGAATCCCAGAAAACCTTCGTCTATGCGGGTCTGTGTCTGACTTCTTAAATTGTTGTGTATGCCTGCCAGAATGATGATCAGGTTGAATCCGGCATCGGCGGCCTTGCAGATCAGCCCCGTATAGTTGGCTGTTTTGCCGGACTGTACCTGTCCGACGACAAGTCCTTTCTTGTTGATGATAATGTCGCTGCGCTGTGGATTGAACAGCTTATCCAGAATACGGTCGGTCAGATCATCCAGTTGGAAGATAACCTCGGGGGCAAAATGCTTCTGTTCGGCCAAGTATTTCTTGTATCGGGTCCAGAACAGCCATTCCGAACGACATTCAGCCTTGAATTCTTTCAACCAGGGAATACGGGCATCACGTCCTTCCAGAATCTGGTAGGTATCTACCTTTACGTTATAAATGGACAACAGACTTTTCTTCAGCTCTATTTTGTCCAACCCTGCAAACATGGGCAGGCTTGTAACGGTGAAAATGGCTGTATCTATATCGCCGTCACTTACTCCAGGCTTGAATCCAATCATGGCCTGGCACATATTGATTGCTTTTTCGTTCAGTTCATTCATTGCAGTTCGTCTATCAGGTTTTCGTATTCGTTGAAAGGCTCCATTTGTTTCAGTGCCAGTCTTGACTGTTCAGGAGTCAATCCTTGATCCAATTGCCTTTCATGAATTTGTTTTATCATTGTGCGGAGCAACCCGGGATCCATGTCCGAATAAGGTTGTTTCTGGCTGTCGTCATCGTTGGCCTCCCGTACATAGATGGTTTTGGCGGGTATGGATTCCTCCACGAATTTCAGCAGCATGTCAATAGCTTGGTCCGGGTTCTCTTTGGCAAGCTCTCGAATATTACGGACAAGCGCATGTTCCCGATTGACGACGAAAGACCATTTGTTGTCCTTTTTCTTTTCCAGCCAAAGACTTTGAAATTCCTGCCCGGCCCGCTGCTTGAGGATACGTCCGCGGTGTCTGTAAACCTCGGATCCTTTGTTGCAGGCTTGTCTGGCATAGGATTCAAGCTGCTGCCTGCATCCGACGGGGGGCGCCGCTTTGGCCTTTCTGATGTCTATCTGCCAGTCGGAATCCACGCTGTTGGGCAGATTGATTTGTATTCGAACCAGTTTGTAGGCCTCTTCCTTGCGAAACAGTCCCAGCCAGTCTCCGGCCAGCAGCAGACGGTCTCCGCGATAGACATAAAATCCTTGGTGTGCGGAGAATCCGAAGATGCCTTCGGCCTGTCTGTATGCGGTCTCCGAAGAGAAGTTGTTCTTGTGGGGCAGGATATATCCCTTTACGGTTACCTGCTCTCCGATTTGTTCGGACGGCATGATCTGTACCTTGCTCTCCTTTGGGCAGAAGGGATTCCACGGGTCGATTTCATGTCCGCCCCAGTGTATTGCGACGGATTTGGCCTCTAGGAACCGGTGAAAGGTCATTGAAAGATGTTTCTTGACCCGATCGAACGCCTCCGAGAACTTTCTTTTGGCATTCTCGTTCTCGGCTTTTGTCGCAGCCGGGATAATTCGGTCCGGATCCGTCCAGATAACGATGGTGCCGGATGCAAGGTCATCCAGTTCATGTTCGAAGCCTTCCGGACACCAATGAACCAATTCCCATCGGTCGCATCGAGCAACATGATCCAGACTCCATGTCCAGAATTCGGGAGACTGTCCCTGAGTCTTACTCATGACGGTTAGGGTCCGACATTGGGAGAAGGATGCGGTTTTCAGACCGAGACCGAAACGTCCAAGGTCCGTTGCCGACCGTTCTTCCAACGGATTCTGTGCTCCTGGCCGCATGGCCTGAATAATATCGTCTCCGGACATGCCACGTCCATCATCCCTGATTGTTACGATGGAATCTCCTCCCTTCCAGATCCGGTTGATCCATACGTTTTTGGCCGATGCCGATATCGAATTGTCCACAATATCGGCAACTGCTGTTTCCAGACTGTAGCCGATGGCTCGAAATGTTTCGATCATCGCTGCGGCCCCCGGAATGGCTGATGCGGTTTTAATATTGTCAAACTCGATATTCATGGTTTAAATCAATTTAGTATCCTATTATCAGAATTCCCTTTAATGGGAGATTCAATCGATTGGATGTATATAATGTGTCCAGAAAATTGATAACTGTTTCAAAATCATCATGACCTCTGTAATCATTTCGAACAGCAATAACGAGTTGTTCTATATCATGCATTACACATGCTTGAAAGATGTCTTTCAAAAATTGATAATTGACAACGGCTCGTCCGGCTTCAATTTCCATGACGACGTTATTGATCGGATGATAACAATCGGCCTCAAAGTATTTTTCCATTTCTCCATTTCGACCAAACAGGACGGGAATGCGTATTTTATCTTCCAGACGTTTACTTACTTCGACCTTAAAGCCCAATGCCATGAGAGGTTCGGACAGGATATGCAGAACATCATTGCTGTGGAGAAGATTTGTTTGGGACGAGATCAGATGCTCTTGAGCAATAAATATATCAACAACTTGCCGCAATATTTCCGGCAGTAATTGATTTTTAGGAAAATATTGATATTGAATGGTTGTCATAACATTTTCTTGATTGCTTCGGCAATTCTTTGGGCAAGTACGACCGGTACGGCATTGCCAATTTGTTTGAAGGCAGATGTTCGGCTCCCCTCAAAATAGTAGTCATCCGGAAATGATTGTAACCGGGCCGCTTCTCGAACTGTAATGGAGCGTACCGTTTCCAATGTCGGATTTAATGTCGGATAAATATAGTAATGACCGTCCATGGCAATGTGTGCAACCACCGTGTGACTGCATCCGTAAGGATCGACGACATTGAAACGGTTGAGAAAGGTCTCCTTGTTTCGATGAGTCTGCAGTTCGGCTGGCAGTTGTGCATAGTTCAGTCGGTGGTGCTCATTCAACCACTTCTCGACGGCTATCTTGTATATTTTACGATCGTTCTCGTTGGTCGGCCTGGCTACATGCTGGGTCGTAAAATCCAGCTCGCCGCGTATTCCGGACCGGTCGAGATACGGCATTTCGGACAAGGGCCTGACATACGAAACGGCTTCGCAAAATTTTCCTTCACCTGCCTTACGTGCTGGCAGGTCCGAGAACAGATCTCTCAGTACCTGATAGTGACATTCCTCCACGGGCAACTCCGGGTAATGGTATGGACTTTTCGATCCTTTTACGGCGCGCTTCCAGCCTACTATAATGACTCTCTGCCGGTTTTGCAGGACTCCGTGTTGGGATGCAACCTGAACTTTGCAGTTCATGTCATAGCCGAGCGTGTCAACCAATCGTTTGAGATCCGCAAAGGGTTCTCCCCGTTTGGCAGTCAACAGCCCCAATACGTTCTCGAATACGAACATCTCGGGATCATAGTGCTCGATAAATCGAACGTAGTATTTGTACAGCTCGTTTCGAGGATCATTCTCGACCTCCTTGCCCATACGCGCTCTGCCGGCGACAGAATAGGCCTGACAGGGAGGACCACCGATGATGATATCCACCTTGCGTTTGCCTTTGAGTTCGTCCACGTTCTTGAAAATATCATCAATCGTATTTTCTCCTATTGTCGTGCATATCGTGGTATTGATTACGCTTTTCGGGACCTGGACCCAGAGTTTTCGCCCGTCTGTCCCTTCTTCCTTATGTCTGAGGTAATCTTCATAGATCGAAAGCATTCCATTTTTCTGAAGATAATGAAATGCCGATCGTGTCTTCAGCGTGTTACAGGCGTCCTTGTTCATCTCGATATGCGCAATTGGGGTATATCCGGCTCTGATGAAGCCCTCTGAAAGTCCTCCTGCTCCGGCAAATAGGTCTATGAATGTATATGATTTTGTTTTTTTCATTTACTTGGTTATAGTATTTTGTTGCAAAGTTAACGTATTTAATTGATGATATGGGCATGAATTTCAAATTATCTACTGTAGTATTTATAGATTTTTATCACAACTTTGTTTTATGGTTATATCGGTTTGAAATACTCAAACAGATTGATGTTGTGTTTGATTCTCAAAAATTGTGGCCGTTTTGGTACTGGTACTTCGTTGCATCTTTTGCTATGTTGAATTCTTCCAATAATAAAAGAATATGTTTTGATATTTTTCCTATGTATAAGAAGTTCAATAAATTTACCAGATTTAATCTGACTTTTCATCCGTTCCTAATATGCTGCCAGTTTATTCAGACTGTTAGGATAAGTTTCTGGCATTGCTAATTTGGACATATTGTGCAGATGCGTTAACCAACTCTGCCAGATACCGTCTTAGTGTTTGCCGGATTCTCAAAGTGCATTTATTGCAAGGATTATCCAGTCTACGAAATCTCATTTGTCAGAGTCCATGATAGAAGTTTGCCATAAGATGAACCAATTTTTGTTAGAGAGTATGTGCTATGATCATTGAACATTCGTAATTTGATTCTGATAGTAAGTTTGGCTATGGACATGACGAATCAAGATCAAAAATAGGGAAGACAATATCAACGACATGTCCAATTGCCCAAGCATGGGACTGTCCGATATTCTGCCGAATGGGGTTAAGAGTTTTGGTTGTAGACCTCGCATTTAGGAATCGTAGGCTTACCCTAGTTTCACATGATGTATTTTTGCGCCAGCCATAGCTATTGCCTCAAATCATAACTTGGTTAAAGTCCTATCCGATTCTTCTGCGGGAACTATATGCATAAAGCAGATATTATAATTGGCTACAAGAGAGATAGGATTTTTCGCCCACTGTCCAATTCCTCCATTGATTTTCCCGTGCCCAGCTTGCTGTTTTAAGTGGCACTTATCCCGCCGCCGAAAGGCGAGTGGGGTATTAGGCTCCCCATAGGGTTTATTACTGGCAGACGGGCAAGCCCGGCATGGAGTATAGCTTCACTTCAAATAGTGCAGATGCTGTCCGGTTTCTAGTGTACATACAAAAGGGAGCATGGCAGATTGCACCTGTATGATGAAACCTGCCATAGCTTTGCTTTATTCCCATATCTACACCCCGGCATTAAAGTAAAGCCGGGAAATGTCACAGAAAAATGTCACACCGGGATTTAATGGCTTAGTGGCTCAATAATGGAAATCTCTGTTGAATTTGTATTCTTTCCCTTCTTTTACGACCATCCGCTTGTTGCATAGGAACTTTGCCAATTCAACCGTCTTGTTGTACCCCAATTTTATCCCTAGCCGTCCATAGCAATCTTTCAGCTTCTCAAGGTAGCCGTTATAGCCGCTGATGTTTCCGTCCTCAAAAGCGGCGTTTAATGCGGAACGGTGCGAATCCTCAGGTATTTCCCTGTACGGGTCGAACGGTTCCTTAGGCGGGCGTCCTGGTTGCCTTTTCTGGGGCTGATATGACTCCACCAGTTCGGGCTGGGAGTCATCGTTTACCCGGAAGGCAAACGGTTCAAACTCACGGTCACGGCTGTGTATGGCTTCCACAACACTAATGGATTTGTCGTCTTTGTCTGGCTCTATCTGCATGACGGTTTCCGCCTTGTTGTTCAGTTCCGTGCCGACATGACCGCGTGCGTGTTCGTCATTCTTGTTCTGATGCAGGACGGTATGGATGTGTATCTGCCGGTCATCGGTCCATTGCATGAACTTGGATATCACATCGGTGGATTCACCGGGTGAATTGATATCATGGATGAAGTCCCGGATGCCATCTATGATGACCAGACCTAAATCGGGTATCATGCAGATTGCCTCTTCCGTTATTGCCAGTCGTATTTCGGGCGAATATTTCCGGAGTGCCAGCATCGTCAGGTTGTCTGCATCAGTGTCTTTCGGCAGACCTGCCAGTTTCAGGATTCTATTCAGAACAATCTGGCAATGGTTCTTGCCCTGTTCCGTGTCAACGTAGAGAATCTTCCTTTTTCCATCCGGGAAGCAGGCACGGTAATGTAGCACTGTGCCATTTTTCAGAGCAGCCGCAGCGATGGCGGAGACATTGAAGGTCTTCTTGCTTTTGGCCTTTCCAATGGATGCACTGAAGTTTCCCAGAGTCCCGATTGTGGAATCATCCACCATAAGCACGGAAGCGGACTGTTCGTATGTCCCGGTCACACTTATGACAGATTCTTTTATGTAGTTTCTCAATTCCTCCGGAGTAGGAATATTGCAGCTCGTCTTTTCCATATTCCTACAGTTCTCTTGGTTTGGCCTTATGTCTTGTCGCAGCAAGCATCTGCTCGTGTTCCTCCTCGAAGCTCAGAGGCACCTGGCTTTTTCTTCCGGTCTCCAGCCATTTGTCCAGTTCGTCGCGATATACGAACAGATGCTTCCCCTGCTTGATGACAGGTATCCCTCCGTGTTTGGCCTTGTAATAGAAGGATGACTTGGATATTCCAAGGTAGCTGCATACTTCCTCGACGGTCATAGGGACATGCAGGTTTTCTTTGACAGGAACCTGTTTTGCAAAATTGTCCTTCAACGCATTTTCGAGACTCTCGATTCTTTCGCAAAGTTTGCCTACCACTTCCGGCAAATCATTGAATGTAAGGTTTTCTTTTAGCATGACTAAACGATTTAATTGTTTAACATGCTGCAAACCAACATAATGATATTATGCAGATTATAATCAGCAGAAACTAATTATCGCTGTCTGCTGAAGTTTGCATACAACTGAAATGATAGTCCCCGTTCTCCGGGACATCTATGGCAATTATGGCGGGAACTGAGTCACGAAGATTCTTACAAAGGTATTCGATTGTAGCATTTTCCAGTTCATGCGGGAATATTGTTTTTATGAACTTTGCCCTGTCGATTAAAGGGATATCAAGTCTCTCCCCGATATTCCATGCATAATGTCTCAGCGAAGGGGACTTGATTTGATTATCGGGCTTTGAACGAACCGGTTTATATGGTTCCGCTTGTCCGTATGCCAGAGATTCTATGTTCTCATGGAGAGTTTCAAGATCGTCTATGGATAAGAACTGCGACATTTCGTGTGTGGTGTATTCATGTATTGCATGCACAATAGCGGTCTTCTTCTCCATTTCATTGCGCCGCAATTCTTCTATGCGGGCTTCATATTTCTTAAGATATGGACTCTCGACCTGTTTTTCACTGGTTGCATTATCAGTTTGGGGCAATTCTACCAGGGTATCATGATTTGTCTCGGAAGGGACAGTTCCTCTTGAGGATAACTCCTTGCAGCCCAAAGAAAGATAACTTTTGGAGAGTAGAGAACAGAACAGGCGTTGCAGGGCAGCGCATGACATGATGGTTGCTACGGTTCCTAATATGACCGGAGTAGAATAGTCAATCAGGTCAATCTGGTAATTGTTGTACAATATTGTTGCTACTGTCGTATAGGCGACACACGTAATTGCAAGGACCCGGCTTGTCTTTTTGATGGATATTCGGTTGTTATCTGCCATAAACTGTTATTGTTTGAAATTATGATAGGACAAAAATAGATGTCCGGTTTCAGACAGTTGTAAATAATGACGGAAAAATAGCCGGGAATTAAGAAAAAATATGGTTAGAGTATGATTTTCAGCGAAAAATCATACTCTAACCGATAAAACAGGCACGAATCAGTCAGGTCAGCCCTTTCTTGTCAATGTGATTTTGGTGGTCGCCTCACGCTTGTTGCTGTCGACTACTTTCATGTAGCGTTGGGTGGTAGTGATGCTCTTGTGCGCCATGTTGCTTTGGATAGTACGGATATCAGTACCCGCTGCAGCCTGAAGGGTCGCATATGTCCTGCGGTATGAGTGGAAAGTTATGTTTTTGGTAATTCCTGCGGAACGGATCCATTCCTTCATAGTCTGCTGCGTCCAGCTCCGCTTCAGGCCTTTGAACACAAGACCTTTTTTCTCGGGACTGTACCCGATCAGTTCCAAGGCTTCATCACTTATCGGGATGATGTCCTCGGTCTTGGTCTTCTGGGTGATGGTATGGACACATTTTCCTCCAGCTGCAAAGTCAACGATTTCCTCCCAGCAAAGGGAAAGTATATCGCTGAGCCGCAAACTGGTCAGGCACGAAAAGAGGGAAGCAGTCTTTAGAACAGGTATCTTGCACGGAGTTTCAGCCAGGCAATACAGCTCTTCCACACTCAGGTATTCCTTGGCAACATCTTCCGGTTCGATTTTTTCCAGAAAGTCATTGACATTGGTCTTTATCATCCTGTTGCGATACAGAATCTTCAGGAATCCACGGAAAGTGGACCAGTAACCAGAAGCGGAGTTCTTTGATATCTGTCCGTCACGCCGGAGTTGCTTGGCGTTAAGCAGGTATTCCCGGAACTTGTTGCACAAGTCCACATCTATTTCTTCGAAAGTGCATTTGCCGTGAACGAAGTTGTAGAAGTGCTGATAGACAAATCCCCATTTCTGGTCATGCTTGCGGAGCTGCTTCCGGTAATACTCCAGAAAGTCCGCTTTGTACTTGCGCTTGTCGAAGAAATCGTACCGTTCATTTACGATAGCTTCAAACCTCCGGCACCGGATTGCTTCAGCCTTTTCCGACATGGCAGCGTTGAAGTCGCGTTCACGCTGATTCTTGGGATTGGCATAGATGTAAATGTTCAATCCTTCATGGCGGATGGTCTTCATTGTTTCCTGATCCCGGTAGCCCGGATAATAATCAAGGTAGAACGACAGCATACCTTTCTTCAAAGGGCGCGTCCTCAATGTAACTGTTTTGCATTCTGACATAATGTTGAATATTAAATGGTTGTAACTGATTTTTGCTGCGAAAATCCTTAATGCTTTTATACAGACCATAATCAGCAGGAAATAATTTTCCGATAATTACAGTCGGTCGCATTTAGCCACTAACGGGCTCCCATGATGTGGTCGAATTCCACCTTCAGAAAGCGCACGAACCTGCCTTTCTTCTCCCGTTTTATTTCGTGGAATTGCAGGATGCCGTAAACTGAATCCCGGGTGAGATTGTATTTTTTCATGGCTTCCTGTACGGTGTAGTATTCAGACGAATCATCTTCGGCGGTCTGTTTTGACAGGTCGAAGTGAAGTTTGGAGTAGAATATCTGCCCGTGTTCTTTCTTTGAGGGAATGTTGTTACGGTAGACGTGCGAGCGGATGGCGACACGTGTCATTCCGTACTTCTTCTCGATTTCTTCGGGAGTGTACCATTCGGTCAAGGCATCGTCCGTCTTGTATTTGGCGAATGCCGCATCGATATGCTTTTTGCTGTAATAGTTGAACTGGCGGACTTTGACTTTGGGAATCTTATGCTGCCGAGTATAAGTCCATACCCATTTAGCATTGACCTTATACTTTTCCGCTATTTCTTCAGCGGTATAGTATTCACTCATGTCAAAATCGTCTTTAGGAACTATTCGCTCATAAGGTTTTGTCTTTAGCATTAGTTCAATATCCGCACGACGGATAAGAGATTTCTTTCCACTGATACGGGATGCTCTTAGTTTTGATTCCTTTACCAATTTATAAACATATTGGCGGGTCACCCCCATGAGCCTGGCAGCTTGTGCAAATGAGAAGAAATCTTGTCCTTCTGCAGCCTGTTTAGGTTGCAGCAATTCCTGCATTTTTCTCATCTGGCGTTTACGTTCCCGGATACGTTCTTTGTAACCGAGATTAGAGCACTGATGACTGCAATAGCAAGTCGTTGTTTTCTTAGCGATAAATGGTTTTCCACACCATTGGCAAATCTTTCTTACTTCCATATTTTCCTAATATATTTTGAGTTCAAATCTCTTTATTTCTCCTCTTTTGTGTCAACACACGTAAACCATTGTCAACACACGTCAACTACTGCGTCATCGTGACATCGGGGCAAATCCCGAAAATGTTCCGCGGTAGAAATACGGTAGAAAAATATGGCGGACAACTATCTCCGACTGTACATAGCCGGATTTTGGACAAATAAAAAAGCCGCTGAAAATCAGCGGCTTCATTATAGTTGGTTCTAATTCGTTGCAGTTAATTGCGGTATATCATTTTCCGATGCAAAATTTTGAGAAGATATTTCCAAGAATCTCGTCCGTGGTGATTTGACCCGTGATGGTGCCCAGATGGAAGATGACCTGGCGAATCTCCTCGCTCAGCAGGTCGGCCGTGAGCATCGCGTCGCAGCCCCGCAGCGCCTCCTCGAGCGCTCGCTCGGCCGCCGTCAGCGCCTCGTAGTGGCGGCCGTTCGAGACCACCGTGTCGCCCTGTTCGAGTGCCGCCGTGTCGACCTGCTCCCGCAGCCTGTGGCGCAGAAGGTCGATGCCCTCGCCCCGCTTGGCCGAGATGCCGATGACCCCCTCGGGCAGCGTCACCCCGGGGCGCATGTCGAGCTTGTTGACCACCGTGAGCAGCCGCTGTTCGGGCCGCAGCGTGAACTCGGGCTCGGGAAGCCGCAGCGTGGCCCCGTCTTCGTGTGCGTCACGGGCGGTGGCGGCTGTCGTTCCTTCGGGTGCGCTCTGGCTCCCCGCCGCAGGGGCATTGTGTGTGTCGGAGATGGCGGCTGTCGCGATGTTGTCCGCCGCAGCATTGACATGGGTGCCGGCGGCTGCCGTGTTGTCGCCGGCCGCGGTGGCTGAATGTGTGTGGGGAGGATTGGCCGCAGCCTCTGTCCGGGCGGAGTCGGCCGGTGCCAGTGTGGTGGCGTCGACAAGCCGCACGACGATGCGGGCGCGGGCGATGCCGGCACGGGTGCGTTCGATGCCCATCCGTTCGAGCCGGTCGTCCGTCGCGCGGATGCCCGCCGTGTCGATGAAGCGGAAGCGGACGCCGTCGATGACGGTCTGCTCCTCAATCAGGTCGCGTGTCGTTCCGGCAATCTCGGAGACCATCGCCCTGTCCTCGTTCAGCAGCCGGTTGAGCAGCGTGCTCTTGCCGACGTTCGGCGCGCCGACAATCGCCACCGGAATGCCCTCTTTCAGGGCGCTTCCCAGCGCGAAGGAGCCCCTCAGACGAAGAATCTCAGACAGAATCTCCTCCATCGTGCAGCGCAGCTTCCGCCGGTCGGCGAACTCCACATCCTCCTCCGAGAAGTCGAGCTCCAGTTCGAGCAGCGAGGCGAGGTGCAGTAGCTCCCCGCGCAGATGGTCGAGCCGCTTCGAGAAACCGCCCCGCAGCTGCCCTGCGGCGAGCGTATGGGCGGCCCTCGACGAGGAGGCAATCAGGTCGGCGACCGCCTCGGCCTGCGCCAGGTCGAGCTTGCCGGCCAGGAAGGCCCGCAGCGTGAACTCCCCGGGCGTGGCCATGCGGGCCCCGGCGTCGAGCAGCAGCCGCAGAATCTCCGAGACGACGTAGGCCGAGCCGTGGCACGAAATCTCGACCGAGTCCTCGCCCGTGTAGGAGTGCGGGGCGCGGAAGAGCGAGACCAGCACGTCGTCGATGAGCCGTGCGCCGTCGCTGATGGTGCCGCGGTGGAGCGTATAGCCGGCCGCCTCGCTCAGCGGGCGGCGTCCCCGGAAGATGCGCTCCACCGTCTCGATGGCCCCGCTGCCGCTTACGCGGACGACGGCAATCGCTCCGCCGGTCGGGGTGGCCGGAGCGACAATGGTATCGTGGTCGTGAAGCATGGTGTTACCTCCCTTCGATGCGGAGCCGCTGGCCGATGCGCAGCTTGTGGGCATTTCGGATGCCGTTCCAGCGCATCAGCTGGGCCGTGGTGACGCGGTAGCGGCGGGCGATGGCCCCCAGCGTGTCGCCCCGCTTGACGACGTAGACCGTGCCGGTGCGCTGCTGGCGCTTCTTGTCGAGGTTTGCCGGATTGATGTACTCCTTCAGATAGGCCGAATCCTTGGCGAAAATCTCCTGCTCGTGGGCGATGTAGTCGGCCACGCTGCGCTGGGGCAGCGTGAGCGTGTAGCTCTTGGTCGTGGCCGGGATGATGTCGAGCTTGTACTGCGGGTTGAGCTCGCGCAGCGTCTCGAGCGGGATGTCGATGGTCGAGGCAATCTGCCCCAGGTGGAGGATGCGGTTGACGTGGAGCGTGTCGGTGGCCAGCGGCAGCGGCGTCTCGGCCGGTTCGATGCCGTGCTGGCGGTGGTAGGCGTAGCCGTAGGTCGCGCCGATGAAGGCCGGGACGTAGCCGCGCGTCTCGCGGGGCAGATAGTCGTAGATGTCCCAGAAGGTCTTGCCTCCCGAGCGGGCGATGGCCTTGTTGACGTTGCCCGGGCCGCAGTTGTAGGCCGCGATGGCGAGCGTCCAGTCGTGGTAGATGTTGTAGAGGTCCTTCAGATAGCGGCAGGCGGCGCGGGTGGCCAGCAGCGGGTCGCGCCGCTCGTCGACGAGCGAGTTGACCTCCAGCCCGTAGCTCTTGCCCGTCGTGGGCATGAACTGCCACAGTCCGACGGCCCCCATGGGCGATACGGCCGTCGTCGAGAGGGCCGACTCGATAATCGGCAGCGCGCGCAGCTCGATGGGGAGCCCTTCGCGCAGCAGCTCGTCCTCGATGAGCGGAAAGTAGTAGCGCGACATGGCCAGGATGCGGCTCATCGTGCCGTACTGCGAGCTGGTATAGCGGTTGATGTAGCCCTTGACGATGGCGTTGAAGGGGAGCTCGATGGGTGAGGCCAACGCCCGCAGCCGCTCGACGTAGAGCGAGTCGCCCGGCGCCTCTTCGCCTGCCGGCACGTCGGCGACGAACTCCCGGAAGAAGCTCTCGAAGGCCTCCAGCCGCCGCTGCTCCTGCCATACGGCCGCCAGCGAGTCGATTTGCTGCGGGGTGAGGTCGCGCGATGCCGTCGTGTCGCACCACGTGCGCGGGGTGCGCTTTGCCAGGGACGAATCTTCGGGTTCGGGCTCCGCGGGGGCAGGGGCGGCCGGCCGGCTCTCCTGGGCGGGCTGCGGGGTGGTCTGCTCGGTTTTCGTGGAGCGTTTTCTGCGGGGTTTGCGGTCGAGGGTGTTTGCGGTTGCGGTCCCGGCCAGCAGGCCCAGCAGCGTCAGTGTTGCGAAGATTCTCATGGATTAGAAATTCAGGCTCAGGTTGAATCCGAAGACGGGGCGGTGGCCGCTTGCCGTCGGAACGTATGTATAGTCGACCATCGGCTCGAGGTTCATCGAGAGGTCGTCCGAAATGTCGTAGTCCTTCAGGTGGGCATCCACGTGCGCGTCGATAATCTGGAGCACGTAGAGACCCGCCGTGATGATGATGCAGAGGTCGCGGTTGCGGCGGTAGCTGTCCTTGAGGTTCTTGAGGAAGGTTGCCGAGTAGCGGCCGCCGAACTCGTCGGTCGAGCCGTTGGGGTAGGCCTCGGGGTGGTTGTCGTAGTCGGCGCGCAGGCTGTAGGCCTTCTTGAAGCGCTGGTAGCCGCGGTTGTTCCAGTCGATGCAGTAAATCAGCGTGGCGAATCCGCCCACCACGAAGGGCACCTTCCAGTAGCTCTTGTTGTAAATCTGGCCGGCGCCCGGACAGATGCAGGCCAGCGTGGTCGCCTTCTTGACGTTCGAGACCTCGTTGGTCGAGTAGTTCACCGCCGCGTCGCCGATGAAGTAGATGTAGGAGGCAATCGTGATGCCGAGGTAGAGCTGTCGGCGTGTGTTGCTTCGTATCATCTTCTGCTGCAGGGCGTTGAGCTCCGGCGTGCGGACCATGCTCACGTCGGTGATGGCGTCGAACTTGCGGCGCAGGGGCTTGTAGGTGCGGCTCTCGTTGATGTAGAGCGCCAGACCGCCGCCCACCAGTCCGTAGAGAATCGGCAGCTTCCAGTACTGTTTGTTGTAGATTTGGCCGTATCCAGGCAGCATGGTCGAGAGCCAGCAGACCTTCGAGAGCGACATCGAGTCGCTCATCAGCCAGCCGCGACGGCGTGTCGAGTCGGCGGCCAGCAGCGAGCGGCGGCCCGAGAGCGAGTCGCGCAGCAGCGAGTCGGTGCGGGCGATGTCGTCGGTGCGCAGCGCCGTGACCACGAGCGAGTCGGCCGTGAAGTCGGCGGCCAGCATCGAGTCGATTTCGCGGGCCAGAGCCGCCCGGGCGAGCGAATCGGCGCGCAGCTGCAGCGAATCGGCGCGTTGGAACATGCCGCCGCGCACGATGGTGCGGGGGCCGCGCTTGCTTCGCAGCGGCGATTGGGCCGCGGCCGTCGAGCCGAGCAGGAGTGCGAGAAGCGCCAGCAGCGCCGTTTTGAACCGAAGTGCCGCCATGGGGTCTCAGGAGCGTTTGCCGAAGCGTTCGAGGAAGTTTTCGATGTCGCGGTCGTCGGCAAAGCCGATGACGATTTTGCCGCCGCCGTTTTTCGAGCGTTTGATGCTGATGTCCTCAGTGAAGAGCTTCTCGAGCTGCTCGACCAGACGCGAGTAGCTCTCGGGATACTCCTCCTCGTCGGCCGCCGGCTCCTTGCTGCGCGAGGCCTCGTCGCAGAGCGTGCGCACGAGCTCCTCGACCTGGCGCACCGAGAGCCCCTTTTTGACGCAGCGCTTCAGCACGCGCAGCTGCTCTTCGGCCGGCGCCCCGGCGATGGCCTTGGCGTGGCCCATCGAGATGAGCCCCTCCTTGAGGGCGAGCTGCACCTCGTCGGGGAGCTTGAGCAGGCGCAGGTAGTTCGACACCGAGGAGCGCTTCTTGCCCACCTTCTCCGAGAGGGCGTCCTGCGTGAGGTGGCACTCGTCGATGAGGCGCTGCATGCCCAGCGCGATTTCAATGGCGTTGAGGTCCTGGCGCTGGATGTTCTCCACCAGGGCCATGGCGTGGAGGTTCTCGTCGTCCACCTCGCGGATGTAGGCCGGCAGGGTGGCAATGTCGGCACGCTGGGCCGCACGCCAGCGGCGCTCGCCGCTGATGAGGATGTATTTGCCTCCCTCGGCGCGCTTGACCGTCACGGGCTGGATGACGCCCAGCTGGCGAATCGAGTCGGCCAGTTCGTCGAGCGCCTCCTCGTCGAACTGCGTGCGGGGCTGCGTGGGGTTGGGAATGATGTCCGCGACGGCGATTTCGGCCATCTCGGTCATCGGTTTGAGTTTGACGTCGAGCTTTTCGGCGCCGAAGATGGCGTCCAGCCCGCGTCCTAATCCCTTCTGTGGTTTCATTATCGTCTGTTTTCTGTATTCGGTACTCCTTGCGGCGGTACGGCGCCTCCGTACGGGCGGTGCGGCCTTATCCGGTGCGCGGCCCTCTCTGCGGTGGGCGTCTTCCGGCTCCGGCTTTCCTCTCTGCGCGGGAGGTTCCCGCCTCCGGGCTCCGGCCTCCCTCTCTGCGCGGGTGGGGCGCCTCCCGGGCCCGGCCCTCTTTTCGGCTTCCGCCGCCTCTCCCGCTCTCTTCCTCTCCGCCTCTCTGCCTCCCGGCTCCGGCCCCTTCCGGGCGGGCTATTGCTGCTGCGCGGCCTCCTCGCCGGATGGCTCCGTGGCAGCCTCCTGAGCCGGACGGTTGCGCTTGAGGAACTCACGCGCCAGCGTCAGGTAGTTCTCCGACCCCGTGGCGCTCGCGTCGTAGAGCATGACGGGCTTGCCGTGCGAGGGGGCTTCTCCCAAACGGATATTGCGCTGGATTATTGTGTCGTAGGCCAAATCGCCGAAGTGCTGCCGCACCTCGTTCACCACCTGGTTGTTCAGCCGGTTGCGCATGTACATCGTCAGCAGGAAGCCCTCGATTTCGAGCCCGGGGTTGAGCCCGCTCTTCACCTTCTTGAGCGTGTTGAGCAGTTTGGAGAGCCCCTCGAGCGCGAGGTATTCGCACTGCACGGGGATGAGCACCGAGTCGGCGGCCGTCAGGATGTTGACCGTCGTGTAGCCCAGCGAGGGCGAGCAGTCGATGAAGATGTAGTCGAAGCGGTCGCGCACCTCGTCGACCACCCGCTTCATCACGTGGTGGGCATTCTCCATCTTCGGCAGCTCGGTGTCGGCCGCCACCAGGTCAATCGACGAGGGGAGCAGCCACAGCCGCTTGATGTCGGGGCTCTGGAGGATGACCTCCGAGGCCTTGCGCGAGCCGGTGATGCACTCGTAGATGCCTTCGAGGTCGATGTCGAAGCCCAGCCCCGAGGTGGCGTTCGCCTGCGGGTCGGCATCCAGCAGCAGGACGTTCTTGCCCAGCAGGGCCAGCGAGGCCGCGAGGTTGATGGCCGTGGTCGTCTTGCCCACGCCGCCTTTCTGATTGGCCAAAGCGATTACCTTTCCCATGTTTCCGTTCACAATTACAATCGGGCAAATTTAGTGATTTTCCGCGGAATTCCATCACCGTGCCGTAAAAATGCGTCGCACGCCGGCTCCAATACGCTGAGAATCATCCGCGAGCCCGGAGCGACCCCGCTCCCGGCGGGGCGCGACGTCTTCGGCGGCTCTCCCGGAGGCGTGCCGCTGCGCCCCTGCGCCGGGGACGCTGCACCCTCTGTGCCGGGCATGCCGCCGGGCTGCTGCCGGTGTTCCGAGCGGGGTGTCCCGCCGGGACTCTGCACCCCACTGCGCCGGGGACGCTGCACCCTCTGTGCCGGGCGTGCCGCCGGGCTGCTGCCGGAGTTCCGCGCCGGACGTGCCGTTGGGGCTCCGCGCCGGGCGGCTTGTGGCGCGCCCCCGACACCACCGACGGTGCGGTACGAGATGCCGCAAATTGAGAAAAGTGCTTGCTTTTGCCCGCGACTTGCATTATCTTTACCCGAAAAATTCCGTACAACCATGGCAAAAACCGAGCACGGGGCTCCGGCAGGCGAGCCGCAGAACCCCCGGACGACGCCCCGTCCCGCTGACGCCGCCCCGCAGACCTCCGTTCCGAATACCAGCGCCGCGCAATCAGCCGCGCCGGCCCCCGCATCCGGCCGCCGTTCGACCTTCCCCACGGTGGTCGACCTGCTGGTCTTCTTCGGCATCTTCTTCATCGCCCAGGCCGTGGCGCTCGGCGTGGCGCTGCTGGCCGGCGTGCCGATGCCCGACACCTCGCTGCTCGACTCGCCCGACGAGGCGGTGCGCGTGGGCGAGCAGATTGCCGTCTCGCACTTCAACGCCCTGACCTACGGCGTGGCGATGGCCTTCACGCTGGTCGCCTTCCTCATCTACCGCGCCCGCCGGGGCGGTCCGCGCATCGTGGCGCGCTTCTCGCTGCGGGGGCTGGACCCCGTGCTGCTGCTCTGGGGCGTGCTCTTCGTCTTCGCCACCTCGCTGGTCATCGAGCCCCTGCTCGAGCTGCTGCCCGCCGTGCCCAACGTCTACGGCCGCGGCGTATGGTCGCTGCTGACGCTGGTGGTGATGGCGCCGCTCTTCGAGGAGGTGATTTTCCGCGGCGTGCTGCTCGAATCGGCCCGAGCCCGCTACGGCGTGGTGGCTGGCTGGCTCATCTCGTCGCTCATCTTCGGCGTGGTGCACATCTACCCGGCCGTCATGGTCAACGCCATCATCATGGGCCTCATCCTCGGATTCGTCTACATCCGCACCGCCTCGCTCTGGCCCGCCATCATCCTCCACGCCTTCAACAACGGCGTGGCCTACCTCATGCTGGCCATGGGACGCGAAAACCAGATGCTCTCCGACATGATTGGCAACCGCACGGTCTATGCGCTGCTCTACACCCTGGCGCTGCTTGTCTTCCTCGTCTCGGGCTTCATGGTCTGCCGGACCCTGTCGATGCTCTCGCGCGAAGAGAAAGAGGAGCGTGCGGAGAAAAAACGGAATGCGGCGTAATAATCTGTGCGGCGCGTGCGTTAGTTACGGGTAAAAACCGTATCTTTGCCTTCTCGATGAAACGTTTGACCGTCAGAACGGCGCTTTGTGCGCTTCTTGTTGTCTTCGTCGCGGGCTGTCAGGAGACCCCCGGGGTCTTCAACCGCGATGCCGTGCTTGCCCGTGCCGGCGAGCACGAACTGCGTATGCGCGAAGCCGTTGCGAATCTTCCCCAGGGAGTTTCGGGCGACGACAGCGTGGCGTTCATGAAGCTCTTCATCGACCGCTGGGTCAAGCAGCAGCTCAAGCTGGACGAGGCCGAGGTGCTCTTCTCCGACTCGGTGGGGGGCATCGAGAAACAGGTGGAGGCCTACCGCCAGGCGCTGCTCATCCGCAAGCTCGAGCAGCACTACGTCGACCGCAACCTCGACACGGCCTTCACCCCCGAGGAGATAGCTGCCTACTACAACGCCCACAAGGGTGACTTCCGGCTCGACCGTACGCTGGTACGCGGCCGGATTGTCCGCTTCCCGACGGGCTACCGCCAGGCGCAGAAGCTGCGCAGCCTCATGTCGTCGAGCGGTCCGGCCCAGCAGCAGGACTTCCGCGACATCTGCGCGAAGAACGAGTTCGAGGTGACCGACTTCAAGGGCGATTGGGTTGACTACCAGGAGTTCCTGAGCCATCTGCCGACGCTCCGCACGCAGAACTACGATGCGCTGCTCTCCTCGAACGGCGTGCAGGAGATGCGCGACAACCGTTCGCGCTACTACTTCCAGCTCGAGGGGGTCTGCCGCGCGGGCGAGACTTCGCCGCTGGAGCGTGTCCGCGCCACCATCCGCCGGATTCTCTTCACGCAGCGGCAGGGTGAAATCATCCGCCGCCACGAGGAGGAGCTCTACAAGCGCGCCTCGGAGGAGGGCGAACTGCACCTGCCCGAAGCGGCGGCGGACGAGTGACCCGCTCCCGGGGGGCCTGAGGAAAAGGAACACCGGTAAGGACCGAATGCCGCGGCAAAGCGTTTGAGGACGGGGCTGCGGTAGGGGCAACCCGGACGAAATGGCGGGAGGCCCGGTGCAACCCGGACGAAATGAAGAATGAAAAAAATGTACATGCAACATATGGTGAAAAAGGTTTTCTTGCTGACGGTCATGCTCTTTGCCGCAGCCGGGCTCAGGGCCCAGAAACAGCAGGTCATGCTCGACAAGGTGGTGGCCGTGGTGGGCAGCTCGTCGATTCTCTATTCCGAGGTCGACGAATATGCGCGCAACATGGTCGCCCAGCGTCTGGCCGAAGGCTACACGACCGACCGCGACCCCCACAACGAGGCGCTCGAGGCGCTGCTCACCCAGAAACTGCTCTACAACCAGGCGCTCATCGACTCGGTGGACATCAGCGCCGCCGACATCCAGACGCGCGTCGAGGAGCAGCTGCAGAACATGATTGACGAGGAGGGCTCGATTCCCAAACTCGAGGCCAAGCACCACATGCCCATCTTCAACCTGCGCGAGATTCTACGCCAGCGCTACGAGGAGCAGGCCTACGCCAGCAGCATGCAGGCCGAGGTGGTCAACAAGGTGACCATCATCCCGGGCGAGGTGGAGCGCTACTACAAGCACATCGACAAGGACAGCCTTCCGCTCATCGCCGACCAGTATGTCTATGCGCAGATTACCCGCTTCCCCCGCACGATGACCGAGGCCAAGCAGCGTACGCGTGAACGGCTGCTCGACCTGCGCGAGCGCGTTATCACCGGACAGGCCAAGTTCGAGAACCTGGCCCGCATGTATTCGCAGGACCCTGGTACGGCCATGCGCGGCGGCGAGATGGAGCCCACGCCGCTGGCCAGCCTCGACCAGGCCTTTGCCGACGCGCTGGCCGAGCTCAAGCCGGGCCAGATATCGGAGGTGGTCGAGACCCAGTACGGCTTCCATATCATCCAGTCCCTCGAGAAGCGTGGCAACATCTACCGGTTCCGCCACATCCTGCTGCGTCCGGTCTATACGACTGACGAGCTCTCCACGGAGCTCAACTTCCTCGACAGCCTGGTGACGGAGATTCGCCGCGACTCCATCACCTTCGAACAGGCCGCGCTGCGCTACTCGGACGACGCCTCGTCGAAGATGAACGGCGGTATCGTCTCGAACCACGACGTGCTGGAGCGCTTCAACGCCTTCGACGCCAAGCTCACCGTGACGAAGTTCCTCAAGGAGGACTTCGGCCGCTACAAGAGCCTCGACGACTACAACGCCCTGAGCCGCCTGCACGTGGGCGAGATTTCGGACGCCTACCTCACGGAGGACATGATGGGCAACCAGATGGCCAAGGTGGTCAAGCTGGTGCAGATTATCCCGACGCATGTCGCCTCGCTCAACGAGGACTACCTGCGGCTGGAGGAGATGGCCCTCACGGCCAAGCAGGAGAAGGCCTTCCGCGAGTGGCTGACCAAGAAAATCGACGGCATGTACGTCTACATCGACCCCGAGTTCCGCGGCGGGGCCTTCGAGAACAAACACTGGGTAAAATAGCTTCGCGACCGTGCGCACGTTTCTCTCCATAGCAGCGGCGGTCGCCGTCGCGGGACTCCTCTTCGCACAGGGGGGCGCTCCGTCGCAGCCCGCCCCGCAGGGCGAGATGAAAATCATCAACCTCAAGTCCGACGTCTCGGGTCCCGTCTCGCCGGGCGACTCGGTCATCTTCCTGGTGGGCAACTTCGCCGCGCAGCACAACGGCGCGGTCATCACCTGCGACAGCGCCGTGCGCTATTCGGACATGCGCATCGAGTTCTTCGGCAACGTCCTCATCAACAAGAACACGACCTACATCTACGGCGACCGCGCCCTCTACGACGGCGAGGTGAACGAGGCGCAGGTCTTTTCGGACATCATCAAGGTGGTCGACGGCGACGCGACGCTCTATACCTACAGCTTCCTCTTCAACACGCTCGACAACGTGGGCGAATTCGACGGCGGCGGCGTGCTCGTCAACCGCGAGAATCAGCTCGAGGCCGAGCGCGGCTACTACTACGCCGACACGAAGGAGCTGGTCTGCGTCGACCGGGTCGAGATGCGCAACGACGAGTACGAGCTGCGCGGCGACTCGGTGGTCTACAACATGGCCACCGACAACGCCTACTTCTTCGACCGAACCCACATCTGGAACCGCGAGGGGGACTACCTCTACGCCGACCGGGGCCGCTACGAGCAGGCCGACACGCTCTATGCCGTCACGCGCAACGGCTACATCCTCACCGAGAAGCAGGAGGTCTGGAGCGACAGCATCGACTACTACCGTCCGCATGGCCACGCCATCCTGCGGCACGACATCCAGCTCGACGATACGGAGCACAAGAACCTCGCCTTCGGCGACTACGGCGAATACTGGAAGGAGCCGGGCAACGCCTTTCTGACGCGGCGCCCCGCGCTGGTCAACTACGACCTCTCGCAGGGCGACTCGCTCTTCATGCGCAGCGACTCCATCTACCTCTTCACCCGCACCCTTTCGCAGGATGCGGCCGACGCGGCTGCCGCCGCCGAGCGGGCGCGCCTCGATTCGCTCGCCGCGCTGCAGCAGGCTGCCGCTGCGGCCGACTCGATGCGTGCGGCCCGTCAGGGTTCGGTCAAACGCCGTACGGAGGCCCCCGATTCCCTCTCGACGGCTCCCGGCCGGGGCGGCTCGCGCCGCGAGCGCGCCGCTGCACAGGTCGAGGAGCAGCTCGGCGCCCTCCGCGATTCGACCGCCGCTGCGCCGGCTGCCGAGGAGAAGACCGCTTCGGAGGCCGCTTCCGATGCGCCGGCCGCCGGGAACAAGGCCCCGGCCTCCGATTCGCTCGTCGCAGCGCCGGGTGCCGACTCGCTGACTGTCGACTCGCTGGTGACCGATTCGCTGGCGGCCGATAGCGTGCAGCTTACCCCCGAACAGCTGAAGGCGCAGCGCAAGGAGGAGGCCCGCAAGGAGCGCGAGGCGCGCAAGGCGGCCGCCGACGAGGCCAAGCAGAAGATTCTGGACGAAATCGCCGCCAGGCGCAAGGCCAAGCGGGTCGAGATGGTCCGCGCCCAGGAGGAGAAGGAGCGCGAGCGGCTGCTCGCCCGCCGCGAGAAGGTCGAGAAGAAGCTGCGCGAACGTGTCGAGCACGCCGCCCGCAAGGGACGTACGCCGCGCCTCGACTCGACGGAGCTGCTGCATCTTGACTCGCTGCTGGGCATCTTCGAGAAGAGCGTGGACTCAACGGGCGGCAGGGGGGCCGACTCGCTGCTGGTCGATTCGCTTCCGCACGGCAGGGAGGAGGGGCTGCCGGCCGATTCGCTCGCGTCGGAGGGCGCCGACTCGGTGGCCGTCGAGGTCGACAGCATGTACCGCCTGGTCAAGGCCTTCCACAACGTGAAGATTTACCGCACCGACTTCCAGTCGGTCTGCGACTCGCTTACCTCCATCAGCCGCGACTCGACCATCCACCTCTACCTCTCGCCCGTGCTCTGGAACGAGAACAACCAGGTGGTCTCCGACGTGATGGATGTCTATACGGCCAACCGGCAGCTTACGCGCGCCGAATTCATCGGCAGCCCCATGATGTCGAGCGAGCTTGACACGCTCCACTACAACCAGGTGGCGGGCAAGGAGATGACGGCCTTCTTCCGCGACAACCAGATTTACCGCAACGATGTCAACGGCAACGCCCAGACCATCTACTACATGCAGGATGGCGAGGGGGGCGAAATCACCGGCGTGATGGTGCTCGACAGCGGCAACATCTCCTTCTTCTTCGAAGAGAAGCAGGTGGTCAACATCATCTACCGCATCAACCCCGTCTGGACGCTCTACCCGCTGGACAAGGTGCCCGAGGACCAGTCGCTCGAGCTCAAGGGCTTCAAGTGGGAGGGGGCGCGGCGGCCGACGCAGCGCGACGTCTTCGACCGGCACATCCGTCCGTCGCGGCGTGCGGCGTGCGGCGAGCTTCCGAAGCCCGACTTCCCCATCCACCGCGCCCTCGAGGAGCACAAGAGGCGCCTGATTGAGGAACGGCGGTGGATTGACCGCAACGACCACGTCGATTCGGAGACCGTCGAGTGGATGCGCACGCTGGGTTACGAGGTGGGCCAGCCCCGCGAGTCGGGCCCCCGTCTGTAGTCCGCAGCGGCAGGGCTGTCGGCACGGATGCGCGCTCCGGCGTCGTGTTCGTGCCGTTCCCGTATCCGGCGGGGTGGGGGGGGAGAGAAGGAGAGAAATAGCCGTCGGGTAGAGCGTGTACCCGGGAAGGTAAAAATAACCGTCGAGCCGTTTCCGGATTCGGCGGGGGAAGCGGAAAATAGCCGTCGAACGGAGCGTGTCCCCGGCGAGGTAAAAATTGCCGTCGAGTCGTTCCTGGGGGGCCGTGAAGAGGTGCTCCACCCGGCCGAGGCGGCGCGGTGGACGGGAGCCGGGCTCGGGTGCGGCGGCTGTGCTGCAGAGGCGCTGACGTTGCAACTGACGACGGATACCCGGCGGGCGGTGTGGATAATACCAGTGAAAACGATGAATACAAGGATGAATACGGACCTGAACCCGGAGGCGGAGCATGCGGCCCCGGGCGTTGCTGCACAGGCGGGTGACAACGGCGATGAGCTCTTCCCCGTGGTCGATGCCTCGGGGCGCGTCATCGGCTCGGCCCGGCGGCGCGAGTGCCACGGCGGCTCGATGCTGCTCCATCCGGTGGTCCACCTCCACCTGTTCGACGCCGACGGACGGCTCTACCTCCAGAAGCGTCCCGCCTGGAAGGATATCCAGCCCGGACGGTGGGATACGGCCGTGGGCGGCCATGTGGCCTACGGCGAGACAATCGACGAGGCGCTGCGGCGCGAGGCGCGCGAGGAGCTGGGGCTCGAGTCGTTCGAGGCGGAGTTCGTGCGGAGCTACGTCTTCCGCTCGGAGCGCGAGCAGGAGCTGGTCTACGTCCACCGCTGCCGCTACGACGGTGAGGTGCGGCCGAGCCGCGAGCTCGACGGCGGCCGCTTCTGGAGCCTCGACGAGCTGCGTGCGGCGATGGGGCGGGGCATCCTGACGCCCAACTTCGAATCGGAGGTTCCGCTGCTGCTCCCCTGCCTTGCGCAGCGGTAGCCCGACACGCCCGTGGACGGGGCGCCGCACGGCCGCGGGGCCGAAAAAAACATAGCCCGGTTTTTGCCGGGCGAGGGATAAACGAACAACTATGGAACATATCATCAAACGATGGGTCGACGCGCTGCTCGTCCGACTCGGATTCGCACCCGAAGCCGGGGCCGAACAGTGGGCCGCCTTCCTGCTGATGGTGGTGCTGGCGCTGCTCTTCTACCTGGTGTGCCGGCTGCTGCTGGTGGGCGGCGTGCGCCACATCGTCTCGCGCACGCGTGTCGAGTGGGACGACGTCCTCTTCAGCGGCCACGTCATGGGGCGCCTCTGCCAGCTTGCGGCCGTCATCCTGCTCTACAGCGTCACCCCGGCGGTGCTCATCGGCCACGACGCCGAGCGCCTGACGCTGCGCGTGCTGGAGATACTCATGGTGGTGGCCTTCTTCCGGCTGGTCAACGCGCTCATCGGAGCCGCCTTCCACATCGTCTCGCACCGCCCCGCCTGGCAGAACAAACCCATCAAGGGGCTCCGGCAGACGGCTCAGGGCATCGTCGCCATCATCTGCGTGATTCTCATCGTCTCAATCCTGCTTGACAAGTCGCCCGCCTTCCTGCTCACGGGACTGGGCGCCTCGGCGGCGGTCATCATGCTGATTTTCCGCGACAGCATCCTCGGCTTCGTATCGGGCATCCAGCTCTCGGCCAACGACATGCTGCAGGTGGGCGACTGGATTGCCATGCCCAAATACGGGGCCGACGGCCGCGTGGAGGAGGTCTCGCTCACGACGGTCAAAATCCGTAACTGGGACAACACGATTGTCACGCTGCCGCCCTACCTGCTGGTGAGCGACTCGTTCCAGAACTGGCGCGGCATGCAGCAGTCGGGGGGCCGGCGTGTGATGCGCTCGGTCAACATCGACATGACGAGCGTGCGCTTCTGCACCCCCGAGATGCTGGCCCGCTACCGCGAAATCGACCTGCTGCGCGACTACATCGACTCCACGCAGCAGCGCGTCGAGGAGTACAACGCCGCACACGGCATCGCCCCCGGCTCATGGAAAATCAACGGCCTGCACCAGACCAACCTGGGGGTCTTCCGCGCCTATCTGGAGCGCTACCTGCGCGCCGAGGTCCCCGTCAACCGGGGCATGACGCTCATGGTGCGGCAGCTGCAGCCCACCGAGACGGGCCTCCCCATGCAGCTCTACTTCTTTACCGACACGGTCGAATGGGTCACCTACGAGCGGATTCAGTCCGACGTCTTCGACCATGTGCTGGCCGTTATTCCCGAATTCGGGCTGCGGGTCTTCCAGAGTCCGGCGGGCAGCGATATCGGGCGGCTCGGCGAGGAGGTCTCCCATGCTCGGGAGGAGTCTGCGGAGAACTCCTCCGCACCGGCCGGCGACGAACCGCTCGGAAGCTGACCCGGTCCCTCGGCCCGAGAGGCAGACACCATACGGCCCCGCTCCTCATGCAGGAAGCGGGGCCGTGCTGTATTCGTGTATGCCGGTCCGTCAGAGGAAGAGCATCAGGATGACCTGGGCGATAATCACGCGCAGGAACATGCAGACGGGGTAGACCGTGGCGTACGATACCGAGGGGTTGTCCCCCTCGATGGTGTCGTTGGCGTAGTTGAGCGCCATGGGGTTGGCCATGCTGCCGCAGAGCAGCCCCGAGATGGAGCCGAAGTCGAGCCGCTGCACGCGCAGCGAGAAGATGGCCACCAGAACCGTCGGCACGAAGGTGATGGCGAAGCCCAGCGCCAGCCACAGCGCCCCTTCGGGACGCATGACCGTCTCGAAGAAGTGGGCCCCGGCGTCGAGCCCCAGGCAGGCCAGATACATCGAGAGCCCCAGTGCGCGGAGCATCAGGTTGGCGCTCTGCGTGGTGTAGGTAATCATGTGGAGCCGCGGTCCGAAGGTGCTGACGAGGATGCCCACGATGATGGGGCCGCCGGCCAGACCCAGCTTCACGGGGATGCTGATGCCCGGGATGCTCACGGGGATGCTTCCCAGCACCAGACCGAGAATCAGTCCGATGAAGACGGCCGCCAGATTGGGCTCGTTGAGGCTCTTGACGGCGTTGCCGAGGATTTTCTCGACGTTGTGGATGGCCGCCGCCTCGCCCACGACCGTCAGACGGTCGCCCAGCTGGAGCGTCAGGTCGGGGGTGGCCAGCAGCTGCACGCCCGAGCGGTAGACGCGGCTGATGTTGATGCCGTAGTTGTTGCGCAGCCGCAGCGAGGAGAGCTTCTTGCCGTTGATTTCGGGGCGCGTGACCAGAATGCGCTGCGAGATGAGCTGGCTGTCGATGGCGTTCCAGTCGATTTTGCCCGTATTCCAGTCCTTCTGCTCCTGCTCGCCGAAAATCATCCGCAGCGCATCGACGTCGGCCGGCGAGGTGACCACCAGGATGATGTCGTTCTGCTGGAGCGTCTTGTCCGAGGTGGGAATCGAGACCTTGCCCTCGCGCCAGATGCGCGAGATGACGAAGCGGTGGTGGCTGTGGGCCGCCACCTCGTGGACGCTCTTGCCGAAGATGGCAGGGTTGGTGACGTGGTAGCTGGCGATGAAGACATCCTTCTTGTGCTGAGCGTCGGGTTTGGGCAGGTCGGAGGGGCGCACGAAGAGCTTCCGCACGAAGACAATCGCCAGAATGACCCCCACGACGCCCAGCGGATAGGTCAGTGCGCAGCTCAGCGCCGCGCCGTTGGCGTCGAGCCCCAGCTGCTGGAGGGCCTGCTGCGCGGCGCCGAGTGCCGGGGTGTTGGTCGTCGCACCGCAGAGAATGCCCGACATGTCGGGCATCGAGACTCCGAAGGCGTAGCTCATCCCCACGGCCAGTGCCGTGCCCAGCAGCGCCAGTCCGACGGCCGGCAGCAGCAGCCGCATGCCGTCGGCGCGCAGCGAGCTGAAGAAGCCGGGGCCGACCTGCAGTCCGAGGGCGTAGACGAAGAGAATCAGTCCGAAGCTCTCGGCGTAGATGAGCATCGAGGGGTCGAGCGAGAGGCCGAGGTGGCCGGCCAGAATGCCGACGAAGAAGATGAAGGCCGTGCCGAGCGAGATGCCGCCGATGCGGATTTTGCCCAGTCCGATGCCGAGGACCGAGATGAGCGAAATCACGACGACGGCCTGCAGCGCCGAGTGTTCGACGAACAGATTAGTGAGCCATTCCATGCGTTGCGAATTTGTTGTCTGCCGCAAAAGTAGGGCAAATTTTCGGGAAAGTGGCGTTTTTTGGTCCGTTTTTCTGCGGACGGAACATTGCCTGTATGCCGGATTGCGCTCTGTGTCAATGCGTTGTTCTGCGTTCGGTCCTGCACGCAATCACCGCTTCTTTTTTAGCCGCATGCGGGGCCAATAGGCATTTTGTGGGAGTGCCGGCGCCGCAAATACCCGATTGTGGGGATTGTCCGCCCGGGGCGCGCGGCCTACTTTTGCACCCGGAATGGGAGCCGTGCACCCCTCCCGCACCACCCCGGCAGCCGAATCCGGACCTGGGAGGCGCGGAGGCGGACGGAGCTCCTCGCAACGTGTGCCTCATGAAACGGAACAGACTCTTGCCGATGCTCTTTGCCCTGCTGCTTCTGGCCCTCCGCCCCGCGGCGGCCGGGGCGCAGCAGGTAGACCTCTCGGGATGCGTCCGCGCGGCGGGCAGCGGCGAGCCCGTCGCCCAGGCGGTGGTCGAGCTGCCCGTCTGCGGACTGTGGGCCGTGGCCGACAGCGAGGGGCGCTTCACGCTGCGGCGCGTCCCGGCGGGACTCCAGCGCTTCGCGCTCTCGTGCCTGGGCTACGTCGCCGTGCAGTACGACATCGAGGTGGGGGAGTCGACCCCCGAACTCGACCTGCGGATGGAGGAGGAGAGCCTGCGCCTCGAGAGCGTCGTGGTGACCGCCACGCAGGAGCAGGAGGCCGTCACCACCTCGCGCCGCATCGAGGGGAGCGCCATCGACCACCTCCAGATGATGAATGCCGCCGACGTGGCGGCGCTGCTGCCGGGCGGCAAGACGGTCAACCCCGACCTGACGCAGGACCTCCGCTTCTCGCTGCGCGACGGCGGCGTTTCGAGCGGCAATGCCGGCTTCGCGACGGCCGTCGAGGTCGACGGCCTCCGCCTCTCGACCAACTCGTCGTTCGACGGGATGGCGGGCGCCCCGACGCGCAACATCGCCTCGACCTCCATCGAGGCGGTTGAGGTCGTGACGGGCGTCCCGTCGGCCGAGTACGGCGACCTGGGGTCGGGTCTGGTGCGCATCACCACGCGCAAGGGGCTGACCCCCTGGATGCTGCTCCTCTCGTCCAATCCCCACACCAAGCAGATTGCCGCCTCGAAGGGCTTCGACCTCGGGGGCGAGCGGGGCGTGGTGAACGGCAGCGTCGAGTATACGCGCGCCACGAAGAACCCCGTCTCGCCCTATACGGCCTACTCGCGCACGGGCCTTTCGCTCTCCTTCCGCCGCACCTTCGCCGGGGTGCTGCGCCTCGACGCCGGAGTGACGGGCAACATCGGCGGCCTTGATACGAAGGACGACCCCGATGCCGAGATGGGCGAGTGGCAGCGGGCTCGCGAGAATGCCCTCAGGGCTACCGCCTCGCTGCGCTGGCTGCTCAACCGCCCGTGGTTGACCGACCTTGAGCTCTCGGCCTCGCTCGACTTCGAGGACCGCCTGGACCGGACGCACAGCTACGAGTCGAGCGCCACGCCGCAGCCGGCCGTCCACGCCACGCAGGAGGGGTACCACCTGGCCGTGATGCTCCCGACGAGCTACTACGCCACGCAGTGCGTCGACTCCAAGCAGCTCGACTACGCCGCCTCGCTCAAGGCGACGTGGGTCCGCCGCTGGGGACGGCTGCGGAGCCACGCCAAGGCGGGCCTCGCCTGGCGGGCCGACGGCAACGTGGGGCGCGGCCTCTATTACGCCGACGAGGCGCTCTCGGCGGCCGACTACCGCCCGTGGCCCTTCTCGGAGGTCCCCTACATGCACAACCTCGCGGCCTACGTCGAGGAGCTCCTCACCCTGAGGCTGGGCGAGCGCTCCTCGCTGCAGTTCATGGCGGGGCTGCGCGCCGAGAAGACGTGGGTCCGCACCTCGCGCTACGACCGTGCGCAGAGCCTTTCGCCGCGTCTGAACCTCACCTTCCGGCTGGACGACCGCCTGACGCTGCGCGCCGGCTGGGGCACGACCGAGAAGCTCCCCTCGTTCAACATCCTCTACCCGCAGCCCCAATACCTCGACACGCGCGTCTTCAGCGCCACCACCTCCGCCGGGCAGAACATCTACCTCTACCATACGCACCCCTATGCGGTACTCTACAACGAGTCGCTCCGCTGGCAGCGCAACCGCAACATCGAGCTGGGCGTCGACCTGCGTTTGGGGGCCACGCGGCTCTCGCTGGCCGGCTACTTCAACCGGACGAAGTACCCCTATGAGCTGGTGACGGGCTACGAACCCTTCTCCTACCGGATGAGCACCCTCCCGGCCGCCGACGCCGACGGCAACCCCTACACGCTGCCCGTCCATCCGCTCTTCAAGGTCGACGAACAGACGGGCGAGCTCTTCGTCCGCGACGCCGACAACCCCGCGTCGGGGTGGGTCGCCATGCAGAGCTCCTCCGTGCGCCGCACCTTCGCCCGCACGCTCCGCCAGGAGAACCGCTCGCCGGTCGACCGTGCGGGGCTAGAACTGGTGGTCGACTTCCCGCAAATCAACCCCCTGCGCACGCAGCTGCGCCTCGACGGCGCCTACGTCCATACGCGCTACGTCGACAACCTCGAGGCGGCCTACTACCCCTCGGTCACCTCGGGCGGGGAGTTCTACCCCTACGTGGGCCTCTACGCCGGTACGGGCGGCTCGGCCGTGACGACCTGGAACGGCCGCGAGACCGACCGCCTCGACCTGAACCTGACGGCGACCACCCACATCCCCGCCATCCGGCTGGTGGTTACGCTGCGCCTCGAGGCGACGCTGATGCGCCGTTCGCAGAACCTCTCCGAGTACCTCGGCCGCGAATACGCCTACAACGTCACCGAGGAGAAGAGCCCCACGGGTGGCTCCATCTACGACGGAGGGAGCTATACGGCCGTCCGCCCGATTTACTACCTCGACCTCGAGGGGCGGCGCCACCCCTTCACCGACGCCGAGGCCTCCGACCCCGCCTTTGCCAGCCTCATCCTCCGCTCGGCCAACACGCGGAGCTACGACGCGGACGGCTACGGCCCCTACTTCTCGGCCAATCTGAGCCTCACCAAGGAGATTGGCGACCACGTCTCGGTGTCGTTCTACGCCAACAATTTCACCAACTCCCGCCGCTATGTCACCTCGCGGGCCACAGGCGTGAAGTCCATCTTCACCCCCGAGTTCTACTACGGGCTGACGGTGCGGTTCAAATTCTGATGCTATGATACGACGCACTTCACTTCTTCTTCTGCTCTGCGGCCTGCTGCTTGCGGCCTGCACCGCCCTCGATGAGGCAAACCCCTACGAAGGGGTGCTGGGCCGGCTTACCGTGCGCCTCCGCTACCCCGGGGAGCATGCCTCCTGGTGCCGCGAGGGGGTCGAGGTGACGGCCACCGACCGGCAGTCGGGCAACCGCTACACGGCGCGGACCGATGCGCAGGGCGAGGCGAGCTTCCGCATGCCCAACGGCCTCTACGCGCTGGCGGTGAGCGACCGCGCCGACAGTCAGACGCTCTTCAACGGCGCCGTCGAGCAGCTGCGCCTGACGGCCGGCGGTGAGGCCGTCGCGGAGCTCGAGCTGCGCTGCGTGCGCCCCGGCGGCATCGTTATCCGCGAAATCTATACGGGCGGCTGCCCGGCAACCCCCGCCACGGGCTCCTACGTCTACGACAAGTACGTCATTCTGCACAACAACGACTCCGAGACCCGCTACCTCGACGGCCTCTGCCTGGGGATGGTCGACCCCTACAACTCGAAGGGCGCCTCGGGCAACTACTGGACGAGCCTCGCCCCCGACGGAGGCATCCTCTTCCGCGACTACGCCTCGGTTCCCGACGCCGTGTGGCAGTTCCCGGGCTCGGGCCGCGACTTCCCGCTTGCGCCGGGGGCCGATGCCGTGGTGGCGCTCAACGGGGCGGTCGACCACACGGCCACCTACCCCCTCTCGGTCAACCTCAACGGCGAGGGCTACTTCGTCTGCTACAACGAGACCTACTACCCCGACACGCGCTCGCACCCCGTGCCGGGCGACCGCATCGACCCTGCGCGCCACCTCCGCCTGCTCAAGAAGACGGGGCTGGCCAAGGTCTACGTCGTCTCGAACAACTCGCCGGCCGTCATCCTCTACCGCGCTCCCGAGGGGTTCGACCTCGAGGGCTACCTGGCCGACGATGGGCAGTCGCTCATCGTGCGGGGGAGCCTCTCCTATACCAGGATTCCGTGGGAGTGGCTCATCGACGGGGTCGAGGTCTTCGACGCCACGGGCACGACCAACGCCAAGCGCCTGCGCTCGGACATCGACGCCGGGGCGGTGACCTTCGTTGGCCTGCCGCTCGGGCGGACGCTCCACCGCCGGCTCGACGAGCAGGCCTCCGAGGCGGCCGGCTACGCCATCTATCAGGATACGAACAACTCGTCGGACGACTTCTACGAGCGTGCGACCCAATCGCTGCGTGACGAGCCATGAGACCGCTTCCGCTGCTTCTTCTGCTGCTCCTCCTCGCGGCCCTGCCTCCGGCCCGGGCCCAGATGCGCTACGGGGATTTCGAGCGCGACAGCCCCTGGCTCACGGGGGTCAACGCCGCCGGCGTGCGGTGCGACACGGTGAGCCGCTCGGTGGCCCGACTCCGTGTCGGGCACGAGTCGGGGGCGCTGGTCGACCGCTCGGGCTCGGACAACTGCTGGCAGGCGGGCGCCGCAACGCGCTCGGTGCGCCACCTCGAGCGCATCTCCTTCTTCGGCGGCTTCGGCTACGACTACTTCGACGGGCGCAACATGTCGGGCTCGATGTTCATCCGCCCGGGCTATTATCCCGTCGACCTGGTGGAGTTCACCCCCGGGCGCAAAATCCGTGAGTGCTACGACCTGACGGGGGGCGTGGCCGTCCCCGTGGGGGAGCGGTGGGTGGTCGGCCTGCGCGCCGACTTCACGGCGGCGAACTACGCCAAGCGCAAGGACCTGCGCCACAAGAACAAGCGCCTCGACGTGGAGGTGGCGCCCGGCATCCTCTACCGTGCGGGCCGCTTCGCCGCGGGTGCGGCGCTCCGCCTGGCCAAGAACAGCGAGCGCATCGAGGCCGAGGAGGTGGGCAGCTCGGCCGCCTCCTACGAGGTCTTCCTCGACAAGGGGCTCGCCTACGGCATCCGCACGCAGTGGGAGAGCGGCGATTTGCACCTCACCGAGGAGGGCATCTCGGGCTTTCCCGTGCGGGAGATGCTGCTCGGAGGCGCCCTGCAACTCAGCTACGGCGCCCTCTTCGTCGAGGGGGAGGCGGGCCGCTCGCGCGGCGAGACGGGCGAGAAGGGGGTCCTCTGGCACACCTTCGAGGGGGAGTGGATGAAGCTCCGCGCCGTGGTGCGGTTCGACCGCGGGGCGCACCGCCACCGCGTGCGGGCCTCGTTCGGCCGGCGGCTGCAGCTGAGCCGCGAGAACATCCTCGTCCGCGAGAGCGAGGGCAACATCACCACCACCCGCCTCTACGGCTCGATGCCTCTCTATGGCCGGCGGCTGCTCGAGGCGGGGCTCGAGTACGAGCTCTTCGCCCCGCGCACCGAGCTGCGCGCGACGCTCGGCTGGGAGGAGCTCTCCGAACGCTCGACGCTCATCTATCCCGAGGTGCGCCGGGAGCGCCTCCGCCGCCTCTCCCTCTCGCTGCGCGCTCTGCGGCGCTTCGGACGCTGGGAGCTGCTGGCGGCGGCCGACGTGAGCGGGGGCGACTCCTCGGCCGTGGAGCTCCGTCTGGAGAGCGACCTCGTCTCGGGGAGCTACCCCGACCGGCAGGAGGAGCTGCGCGCCTGGGAGGTCGAGTACCGCACCGCACCGCGGCTCGGTGTCGAGGCGGGGCTCCGCTGCAACATCGGCCGCTGCTACGTCGACCTCGCGGGGCGCTACGAGCGGGGCTTCGCGCTGCGGACCATCCCGCAGCCCTACCGCCTGCGCTGCGTTTTGAGCGGGGGCGTCAACTTCTGAACTGCGCATGTTTTGACAAATACCGAATATTGATTAACTTTAAAACGAATCCACATGATGAAACGGATTTACACCTTCGCGCTGCTGGCCGCACTGATGCTGGCCGGCTGCGAGCGGGAGGAGCAGCGAAGCGACTCCCCGAAACGGATGGTCATCGACCCCACGATGGTGGGCATGCCGCTCCCGACGTCGCGCGCCACCGAGACCGACTTCGAACAGGGCGACGCCATCGGCCTCAGCGTGACCACCTCCGGCGGCGAACGCTACGCCTCCAACGCGCGCTTCCTCTTCGACGCCTCGCAGGGACGCTTCCTTTCGGCCGACGGGCTGCTCTGGTACGAGGATGTCAACGCCACGTCGACGCTCTTTGCCTGCTATCCTTACCGTGAGGGCGATGCGCTCCCCGCTTCGTTCACGGTGGCCGAGGACCAGAACGGCGGGGGATACGCCGCGTCGGACCTGATGACGGCTCTCAAGAGCGACGTGCGGCCGACCGCATCGGCCGTCGGGATGACCTTCCGCCACCGCATGGCGCGGCTCATCGTCAACGTCGACAACCGGAGCGGGTCGCCCGTTGACGGGATTGTGGTGCGCAATGCCGTGGGGCGGGGTCTGCTCGACGCTGCGGACGACACCTTCCGCGTCGACCCCGACGGAGCGGCCGTGGCGGTGAAGGCCCGCGAGCTGACGGCCGACGCGAAGTACTACGTGCTGCTGGTGCCCCAGTCGGTGCGGCTGGAGGTCGAGGTGACCACGGCCGAGGGGCCGCGCACCTATACGCTCGGCGAGGCCGAGCTGCAGGGGGGCAAGAACCATACGCTCAACGTCCGCATCCTGCCCGCCGAGGTGGAGGTGGTGCTCGAGGATGAAATCACGGGCTGGGAGGATGGCGACGAGCTCTTCCCCGAAGAGAGCCTTCCCGGCGGCGACGACGGGGAGCAGGAGGGCTGGCTCGAATACGGCGGCGAGCGCTACCGCACGGCCACCCTCGCGGACGGCCGCACGTGGATGGCCGAGAACCTGCGCTACGTGCCCCAGGGGCGGAGCGTCTCGAGCGACCCGTCGGACGGCAGCGGCATCTGGTATCCGTGCGACCTGAACCGTACGGCCTCGCCCGGACTGGTGGCGCAGAACGGCCTGCTCTACAGCTATCCCGTGCTGCTGGGGCTCGATGGACCCCTCTCGGCCGAGAACTACAACCGCAGCGAGGGCGCCCGCGGCATCTGCCCCGAGGGGTGGCACATCCCGACGATGGCCGAGTGGCTGCGCCTGGCGGGTGCCGGCAGCGGACAGCTTTCGGACCCCGAATCGCCCTACTTCGACCAGTCGCAGGCCGGTGCGCCGCTCGATGCGCTCAACGCCGACGGCTTCAACCTGCAGAACTGCGGTGCCATCAACGCCGCCTCGGCCACGGCCAAGGCCGCCTACCTGGCCAGCGCCTCGGCGGCCGACCCGACGCAGTTCGGCATGGGCTACTTCGCCAGCTCGACGGGCTACAAGCTCTTTTACAACACGACCGACGACCCCTCGAGCGGGCTGAAGAACATCCAGTTCTACGCCGGCATGACGATGTGGAACACCACCTACAAGCGTCTGACGGTGGCCTACCAGGGGGGCTACGGCGCGGCGGCTGTCCGCTGCGTCAAGGACCTCTGACGGGGCGCCCGGCACACGACACACACCAACAACGATAACCGATGAAACGAAAACCCAACCTTCCCAAACTCCTGCTGCAGTGGGGCGTGCTGCTCGCCCTGGCGGGGACCATCCTCCGGGCGAAACTCTCGGGCGAAGGGGTGGATGTCGAGGCCTACTGCCCCTTCGGGGGGCTGCAGGCCTTCGGCTCCTATCTGGCCCGCGGCTCGCTGGCCTGCTCGATGTCGATGCTCCAGATTGCCATGGGGCTCGCGCTGGCCGCGGGGGTCGTGCTCCTTGCCAAGCTCTTCTGCGGCTACCTCTGCCCCGTGGGCACGGTCGTCGGATGGCTCGGAGGGTTGGGCCGGAGGCTCGGGCTGCGGCGCGAACTGCGGGCGGGGGGCGCTGCGGACCGGCTGCTGCGCGGGGTGAAGTATGCGCTGCTCTTCGTGGTCTTCTACTTCACGCTCTCGTCGAGCGAGCTCTTTTGCCACAAGCTGGACCCCTACTACGCCGTCGCCACGGGCTTCGAGGGTGAAATCGTCCTCTGGATGTCGCTCGTGATGCTCGTCGTGCTGCTTGCGGGGAGCCTCTGCGTCGGGATGTTCTGGTGCCGCTATCTTTGTCCGCTGGGGGCCGCCAGCAACCTCTTCCGCCGCTGGCCGCTGCTCCTCGCGGCGGCACTTGCGGCCTGGGCGCTCGGCGCCTGGGGCGTGCCGCGGGCATGGCTCTGGGTGCTCGTCCTCCTCTGCGGCGGCGGGGCGCTGTGGGAGATGGCCTCTCTGCACGACCGCCTTGTGCCGCTGCTCCACGTGCGCCGCGACGTGGCGCGCTGCAACGGCTGCGGCCGCTGCGAACGCCACTGTCCCTGCGGCATTGCGGTCTGCGCCGAGGCGAAGGTGCGGCACATCGACTGCACGATGTGCGGCGACTGTCTGGCGGCCTGCCCCGTGGGGGCGCTGAGCGTCGGAGGGCGCCGCTCGCTCAGGTGGCTGCCGGCCCTTGCGGCCGTGGCGCTCCTGATGGCGGGGATGTGGGTCGGCGTGCGCTTCGAGCTGCCGACCATCGACGAGCAGTGGGGCAGCGCCGCGTCGGAGGCAACTCCGCTGCAGCGCTACGAGCTCGAGGGGCTCCGGAGCATCAAGTGCTACGGCTCGTCGAAGGCCTTTGCCGCCCGCATGCAGCGTGTCGAGGGGGTCTGCGGCGTAAGGACCTTCGTGCGGCGCCACGCCGTCGAGGTGACCTACGACCCGACGCGGACCGATACGGTGAAAATCCTCGAGGCCATCTTCACCCCCGTGCGGCAGAAGTTCGCCGCGCCCGCGCCCGGGGTCGGGGAGCTGGAGTGCTACCGGCTGGGGGTCGAGGGGCTCCACGACCGGACGGACATGGCGTGGTTCGGCCTGGCGCTCCGCCGCATCGGCGGGCTCTGCGGCTTCGAGTCGGAGTTCGCCTGCCCGGTGCGGGTGACCCTCTACGCGCTGCCCGGCACGGCCCTCACGCGGGAGCAGGTGCGCGAGGCGGTCGAGGCACGGGAGCTGGTGCTGACGGCCCGCGACGGGGAGCGGCACATCCCGCTCGACTATGAGTTGCGCAGCTTCGAGCGTGCGGGCACGCTTCCGCGCGGCGAGTTTCTCGAACGCATGTTCGACCAGGTGTCCCGCCTTTCGGGACCCTTCAGCGTCAACAGCGAGCGCTGGGGCGACGACCGGCGCTACCCCAAGGGCATCTACGAGTTCGCCTGCCCGGGGCTCGAGAAGCTCCCCCTGAGGCAGCAGATTCCCTACTTCCGGAGCTACCTCTCGTGTGCCGACGGCATCGTTGCGGTCGACTTCGCCCTGCGCGATACGCTGCCCGTCGTGCGGCTGCACTACGTGCGGGAGCTCTGGGACGACGGGCGGCTTTGGCGCGAACTGCTCCAAGCCCCCGAGTGGCGCGTGCGCATGAGCGACGGCAGCGAGCAGCGGATGGCTCCGCGGCTGCGCTTCACCCGCGAGGGGCGGAGCATCGACTCCGTGCCGGCCGCCGAACGATAATTGCGGACGGGGGCGGAGGCTCCCGCCCCGGCGAATGAAAACGAAATCTACCGAATGAAACGATGGTTTATATGCGTCGGCCTGCTGCTGGGGCTCTCCGCCCCGCTCCGCGCCGACGAAGGAATGTGGATGGTCCACGCGCTGGACGGAAGGCTCGCCGCACGGCTCGACTCGGCCGGGCTGCGGCTCGACGTGGGCGAGCTCTACGACGAAGGGCGCCCGTCGCTCTCCGATGCCGTGGTCGCCTTCGACGGCGGTGTGGGGAGCGGAAGCGTCATCTCCGACCGCGGACTGGTAATCACCAACCACCACGTCGCCTACGGCGACATCTGCGCCCTCTCGACCTCGGAGCGTGACCTGCTCCGCACGGGCTTCTGGGCCCGTACGGCCGAGGAGGAGCTTCCCGTCGAGGGGCGGAGCGTCTGGTTCCTGCGCCGTACGCTGGACGTGACGCGGCAGGCGCGGCAGCTCCGCGCGCGGATGGAGGCCGAGGGGCGCTGGGGTCCCATGTCGCTGCGCAGGCTCTATGCCGAGCTGGAGCGCCTCTACGGGGGCGACTCCACCCTGGAGGTGCGCTGCACGTCGCTCTGGGGCGGCGAGCGCTACCTGCTCCACTTCTACGAGGTCTACCGCGACGTGCGGCTGGTGGGCTGTCCGCCCGCCTCCGTCGGGGCCTTCGGCGGCGATGCCGACAACTGGAGCTGGCCGCAGCACAAGGGCGACTTCGCTCTCTACCGCGTCTATGCCGACTCGGCGGGCCGTCCGGCCGACTATTCGCCCCGCAACCGGCCGCTCAACCCCCGCCGCGTGCTGACGCTCTCGAGGCGCGGGGTGCGGGAGGGTGATTTCACCCTGGTGCTCGGTTACCCGGGCCGAACGGAGCGCTACGCCCCGTCGTATGCCGTGGCCGAGAAGCAGCAGGTGGAGAACCCCGTGGTGGTGGCCAACCGGCAGCTTCGGCGGCAGCTCCTTGCCCGGCGGATGGAGCGCAGCGGGGAGGTGCGGCGCGCCTATGCCGACGAATACTTCTCGCTGAGCAACTTCACCGACCTGGCGCGGTGGGAGAACCGCTGCCTGCAGCGCTTCGACGTGGTTGCACGCCGCGCGGAGGAGGAGCGGCGCCTTGCGGCGTGGCTCCGTGGCGACTCGGCGCGAAGGGCCGCCTGGGGTGATGTCTGCGCCGAACTGCAGCGCCTCTATGCGGCGCGGCGCACGGCGCAGCGGCAGCTGGTCAACATGCGCGAGTCGTGGTTCGGAGCCAGCCGCGCGTGGCTCGTGGCCAACCGTCTGGCGGCCCTCGCGGGGCGTCTGGAGCGGCAGGGGCGCGACTCGCTTCGTGCGGGGGATGCCGAGCTGCAGAGCCTGCACCGCATCGCCGCGCCGCTGCAGGGCGGATACGACGCCGCAACCGACCGTGCGCTGCTGAGCGCCATGACCGAACGCTTCACCGACAGCATCCCCCGCGCGCTGTGGGGCGAGGCGATGGCGGCACGCTTCGATGCGGCGGGGGGCGACGCCGCACGCATGGCGGCCGAGGCCTTCGACCGTTCGGTCTGCTCCGACGCCCAGCGCTTCGAGGCCTTCTTCGCAGGTGGACGCTCCCTTGCTGAGATTCGCCGGGATGCGCTGGTCGAACTCGTCGGCTCGGTCTCGGTTTCCCGCTTCACGGGGGCGGTACGCGAGGCCGAACGCCGCGCCGGGGGCGACCTGCACGAAGCCAAGGCGCGCTACGCGCGGGCCCTCTATGCCTTCCGCCGCGCCGAGGGGCGGCTCCAGTATCCCGATGCCAACTCGACGATGCGCCTGAGCTACGGCCGTGTCCGTTCGCTTGCCCCTTCGGACGGGGTGTCGCTCTCGTGGCGGAGCACGGCGGCGGGCCTTGCCGAGAAGTACGACCCGGGGGATGAGCGCTTCCGCCTCGATTCGACCCTGCGGCGGCTGCTTTCGGCGGGCGCGTGGGGTGCGTGGGGCGAAGAGGGGGTGCTGACGGTCAACTTCCTCACGGACAACGACATTACGGGCGGCAGCTCGGGCAGCCCGGTGCTCGACGCCCGGGGACGGCTCGTCGGTCTGGCCTTCGACGGCAACCGCGAATCGATGGCCGGCAACTTCTGGTACCATCCCGACCTGGCGCGCACGGTCTGCGTCGACATCCGCTTCGTGATGTGGACCATCGAACGCTACGCCGGCGCCGACTGGCTGCTGCGCGAGCTGCGCTTCGAGTAGTGCGCCTCAAAACTGCGAGGGGGCCCTCCGACATCATCGGACGGCCCCCTCGGTTTTGTCCCGGAGTCTGCTCCACAGGTCAGTGACCGGTCAGCAGCCGGCTGAGCTCCCCGACGTCGGCGACGATATGACCGGCTCCTGCCGCCTCGAGCTCCTCGCGCGAGCCGTAGCCGTAGAGCACCCCAATCGATTCGATGCCCACCGAGGCGGCCCCCTCGATGTCGAAGCGGCGGTCGCCCACCATCACCGCCCGGGCGGGGTCCTGAACCCCCAGCCCCTCGACGGCCAGACGCAGCACCTCGCTCTTGGTCGTGCGCGAGCCGTCGAGCGTGCTCCCCTCGATGAGGTCGAAGTAGCGGTCGATGGCGAAGTGCTCCGCAATCTGTCGGGCGAAGGGCGAAGGCTTCGAAGTGGCCATCGCGATGCGGGCGCCCCCTTCGTGCAGCTCCTCCAGCAGCTCCGTGATGCCGGCGTAGAGCTCGTTCTCGAAGATGCCCTTCGGGGCGAAGTATTCGCGCGTGAGGGCGATGGCCTCTTCGGCCCGGGCGTCGTCCATGCCGTAGAACTCGCGGAAGGAGTCCTTGAGCGGTGGCCCGATGAAGGGGCAGAGTGTGCTCAGGTCGGTCACTTCGATGCCGAAGTGGCGCAGGGCGTACTGTACCGAGCGGGTGATGCCCAGCATGGGGTCGGTCAGCGTGCCGTCGAGGTCGAAGAAGATGTATTTCCAGCGCATGGCTCCCTTGTTTGTTCTCTGTTGTGCGGTGCAAAGATAGGAATCCGGCTCCGATTTTCGAAACCGGCTGAGTTTTTCCGGCAGACGGGCTTTCCTCCATCCCTTTTCCCGGCAGTCGGTCTTCCCTCCGTCCCTTTCCCGTCCGGCTACTTTTCTACTGCCTCTTTTTCAGCCTACGTGGTGGTCTTCCCGCCGTCCCTTTTCCGTCCGGCGGGCTTCCTCCGCAGGCCGGTCGGCGGCGCTTCCTCCGGCAACGGACCTTGCCGGAGGGGGTCGGCGGAGGGGTGGCCTCAGCGATTCAGCCTTCCCTCTCCTTCTTCTCGTGCAGCCCTCCGGAAAAAGAGTGGGGGAGCATCGGCCCGTATGGGGCGATGCTCCCTCCCTTCGTGGTTTGCGCGGGCGCGGAGCCTCCTGCCGTTCAACCCGTCCGTGCACACCGGACGCTCCGCAGTCCCGCTCAGTGCTTCAGCCGCAGGAACGAGTAGCCGTAACGCTCGGCCGCCGCCCGCTCCAGCTCCTCGCGCACCGAGGGGTGGGCGATGTCGATGAGCGCACGGGCGCGCTCGGCAAGGTTGCGGCCGCGCAGCTGCGCCACGCCGTACTCGGTGACGATGTTCTGCACCATGTGGCGCGTGGTGACCACACCGGCGCCCGGCGTGAGCAGCGCCTTGATTTTCGAGGCCCCCTTGGGGGTGGTCGACGGAATGGCGATGAAGGTCTTGCCCCCTTCGGAGAGTGCGCCGCCGTACATGAAGTCGTGCTGCCCGCCGACGCCCGAGATGATGCGCGTGCCGACCGAATCGGCGCACACCTGGCCGGTGAGGTCCACCTCGACGGCCGAGTTGATGGCCATCACCTTGGGGTTCTGACGGATGCGGAAGGGGTCGTTGGTCCAGGCCACATCCTTCATCACCAGCTCCTTGCAGTAGTCCATGTAGTCGTACAGACGCCGCGAACCCAGCGCCAGCGACGCCACGCTGATGCCCGGCATGACGCTCTTCTGCGAGTTGTCGATGACGCCGCTTTCGATGAGCGGCAGCACGCCGTCGGTCATCGCCTCGGTGTGCAGTCCGAGGTGCTTGTGCCCCTTGAGCGCCGCCAGCACGGCGTTGGGGATGCCTCCCACGCCAATTTGGAGCGTCGCTCCGTCGGGAATCATCTCGGCGATGTAGTTGCCGATGCGCCGCTCGGCATCGCTCGGCACGGCCGTCGGCACCTCGACCAGCGGGTCGTCGACCTCGACGGCGGCGGCCAGCTTCGAGATGTGAATCACGGCGTCGCCGTAGGAGAAGGGCATCGCCTTGTTGATTTGGCCGATGAGCGTGTGGGCGCACTCGGCGGCCGAGACGGCCAGGTCGGCCGAGACTCCGAACGAGCAGTAGCCCTCCTCGTTGGGCTGCGAGAGGTTGAGCAGCGCCACGTCGACCGGCAGCGTTCCGTCGCGGAACATGGCGGGAATCTCGCCCAGGAAGGCGGGGATGCTCTGTCCGTAGCCCTCGGCGAGCCAGCGGCGGATGTTGTTGGCCACGAAGAGGCTGTTGACCAGGAAGCTCTCCCGGTTCTCGGGCTTGCAGTAGGGGGCGTCGAAGGCACCCACGGCGAAGGCCGAGTAGACCTTCACGTCGGTGAGCTCCCCGGCGCGGTCGGCCATGGCGCGGACCAGCGTTTCGGGAATCGAGGTGCTCCCCTGGATGTAGACGCTGCTGTGGGATTGGATGAGGCGCACCGCCTCGGCGGCTGTCGTGTATTTCATGCGGATGGTTTTCTCTTGCTGTGTGTGTTACGGGTGTAGAAGTTGACGGCGGAGGCGGGGGCCCGAGGGGGATGGGGCCGTTCCGCCTCCGCGCGGTCGTTTTTATCGGTGGTCGCGCTCGAAGAGGGCCAGACGCCGGTCGAGCTCCTCGAACTGGTCGGGTCGGTTCATCTGCGAGATGCAGACACGGATGCCCGGCTGCTGGCTGCCCGTCGAGGTGAGCGAGATGGCGCAGACACCGTAGAGCAGCAGTTCGCTCAGCAGCTCGGCGCTCGACATCGAGCCGTAGCCGATGGTGTAGAAGAATCCGTCGCTCACCGGTTCGCCCAGGTCGTGGTCGTAGACGATGCGGAAGCCGTGGCGCGTGAAGGCCTCTTTGGTCAGGTGGGCGCGGCGGGCGTACTCCGAGGTCTCCTCGACGAAGTTGAGCCGGCCGTCGGCCGCCGCGCGGAACATGGCCGCCAGGGCGTGCTGCGCCGAGTGGCTCGTACCGGACGAGGCGGCGTAGAGGAACGTCAGCACGTAGGCGTCACCCAGCCGTGTGATGCCGTAGCGGCGGCGCAGCTCGGGGTATTCGCGGTGGAAGAGGCCGTCCGAGATGGCCGCGATGGCGATGCGCTGGCCGGCGTAGCTGAAGATTTTCGAAGCCGAGAGCATCAGGATGTAGTTCTTCGTATAGCGGGCCACCGTCGCCTGGAAGGGCGCCTGGAAGGGGTGTCCCAGCGGCTTGCGGAAGTCCATGCAGAGGTAGGCCAAATCCTCGATGACCACGGCGTCGTACTTCGTAGCCAGCTCTCCCACCGTGCGCAGCTCCTCCTCCGTGAGGCAAATCCACGCCGGGTTGTTGGGGTTCGAGTAGACGATGGCGGCGATGTTGCCCTCGCGCAGGAAGCTCTCGAGCTTGGGCCCCAGCTTCTCGGCACGGTAGTCGTAGATGTCGAACGAGACGCTCGGAATGCCCAGAATGCGCGTCTGACTGCGCTGCACGGGGAATCCGGGGTCGATGAAGAGAATCGTGTTCCGCTTGGGGTCGAGCTGCGAGCAGAGCTGGAAGAGGGTGAAGCTCCCCTGCATCGAACCGACGGTGGGGATGCAGCCGCGGGGGCTCACCTCGATGTCCAGGAAGGCGCGGATGAAGCGCGAAGCCTCCTCCTTGAGCGGCTCGATGCCGTACATGTTGGGATACTGTGACGCCACGCCGCGGTGCAGCGCCTCGCATTCGGCCTCGACGCCCACCTTCTCGGGCGGCAGCCCCGGTACGCCCATCTCGAGGTGGATGAACTCCGTTCCGGTGGCCTGCTCCATCAGGCGTGCGATGTCGCCCGACTGGCGGATGGTCGCCTGGGCGATGTCGGCGATGTCCATGCGCTCCAGCGCGGAGTCGAGCACGGAGTGTTCAAAGGGGATGTTCATCGCCGGGCCGTTTTGAGTGCGTGTTCGTATCCGGCGCGGAAGGCGGCGAGGTTCGTCTCGACCACCGCGTCGCCCTTGCGTGCGAAGATGTCGCGGATGCCCTGCTCGAGCTTCTCGGCCTCCAGACCGAGGAACGGTGCGGCGGCGCCCAGCAGCACGATGTTGGCCGCACGGGGCGAAGCCGCCTGGCGGGCCAGTGCGTCGACGTCGAGTGCCACGACGTGGGGCAGACGCTTCAGTTCACCCTCCAGCGCCTCGTTCTCGGGGTAGTTCGGGATGTTGACGAAGGGGGTGGTGTTGGTGATGACCCAGCCGTCGGCCGAGAGCCAGGGCAGGTAGCGTAGCGCCTCCATCGGCTCGAGCGAGATGATGATGTCGGCCCCTCCCTGCGGAATGAGGTCCGAGGCGATGGGCTCGGAGCTGATGCGCAGATTCGACTGCACGTCGCCGCCGCGCTGGCTCATGCCGTGAACTTCGGCCTGCTTGATGCGGAGCCCTTCGTTGAGGGCCGCCTTGCCGATGATAGCGGCGATGGAGAGGATGCCCTGTCCGCCGACGCCCGAAAGTATGATGTCTTTTTTCATGGGATGCTCTTCGTTTTGTTCCGGGGAGCCGCACCGGATGGAGTTGCCGTCCGGTGCGCGCCTCTCCGGATGCGGTTTATTTCTTGGCGTTGTGACGTTTGGCCGTCTGGATGCACTCGCGGCGCGGGATGATGACCGACACGCCGGGGTAGGCAATCTCCTCGCGGATGATGCGTTTCATCTCCTCGCGGTTGCGCGGCAGGGGCACCACCACGCGGATGTGCTCGGGCTCGACGCCGATGCCGGCGCAAATCTGCTCGAGGCGTCCCGTGCCGGCCGAATCCTGACCGCCCGTCATGCCGGTGGTGAGGTTGTCGGAGATGATGATGGTGATGGGGCTCTTCTCGTTCACGGCGTCGAGCAGACCCGTCATGCCCGAGTGGGTGAAGGTCGAGTCGCCGATGACGGCGATGGAGGGGTGCTGTCCGGCGTCGGCGGCACCCTTGGCCATCGTAATCGAGGCGCCCATGTCGACGCAGGTGTCGATGGCGTGGAACGGGGCGAGCCAGCCGAGCGTGTAGCAGCCGATGTCGCTGAAGACCTTGGCATGGTCGAACTCCTCGACCACCTCCTTGAGTGCCGTGTACATGTCGCGGTGGCCGCAGCCCTGGCAGAGGGCGGGCGGACGCGGAACGACAATCTCACTGGCGGCGTGGGCCTCCAGCGGGGGCAGTCCGAGCGCCGCGCGCACGCAGTCGGGCGTCAGCTCGCCCGTGCGGGGCAGTTCGCCCGTCATGCGGCCGCGGATGGGCAGCGGTGCGGGCAGGATGCCGCGCAGCGACTCCTCGACCAGCGGCTGACCCTCCTCGATGACCAGCAGCGAGCGGCACTTCTCGGCCATGCGGCGGATTTGCTCCGCGGGCACGGGGTATTGCGAAATCTTGAGCACCGGATAGGGGCATCCGTCGGGATAGTTCTCCATCAGGTAGTTGTAGCCGATGCCGCAGGCAATGATGCCCATCGAGGTGTCACTCCCCTCGGTGCAGGGGTTGAAGCGGCTCTCGACGGCTTCGCGCTCACAGGCCGCATACTCCTCGAGGAGCTTCTTGTAGCGGTTGCGCGAGTTGCCCGGCATGAGCACCCACTGCCGCGTCTGGGCGGGGTAGTGCAGTTCGTTCTGGGCCTTGGGCTCCCTCACCTCGACCACGGCGCGCGAGTGGGCCATGCGGGTGGTCAGGCGCATCAGTACGGGAATGCCGTGGCGCTCCGAGAATTCGAAGGCCTCCTGCACCATCTCGTAGGCCTCCTGCTGCGACGAGGGCTCGAAGACGGGGATGAACGAGAACTTGCCGTAGAAGCGCGAGTCCTGCTCGTTCTGCGAGGAGTGCATCGAGGGGTCGTCTGCCGCCACGACCACCAGGCCGCCGTTGGCGCCCGTCATGCCGGAGTTGACGAAGGCGTCGGCCGCCACGTTCATGCCCACGTGCTTCATGCAGACCAGCGCCCGCTTGCCGGCGAACGACATGCCGAGGGCCTCCTCCATGGCGGTCTTTTCGTTGGTCGACCAGAGGCAGTGGACGCCCCGCTCCTTGGCGAGGGCGCTGCCCTGGATGTATTCGGTGATTTCGGTCGAGGGGGTACCCGGGTAGGCGTAGACGCCCGACAGACCCGCGTGGAGGGCTCCCAGCGCGAGAGCTTCGTCTCCGAGTAGTAGTTCGCGATGTGTCATAGGTTGAGTTTTTAGCCAGATGCTACAAAATTAGCAATTTTTTGCAAAATGGCAACGTCCGATGACAAATTATTAAAAATAGACCCCGAATTGTTTAAAAATAGCAGGAGCTCCGGCCTTATTCGTTAAAGGCGCCCGACGGATGCGACGGGGCGTGCGGCTCTTCATGGGCGGTTTCCCGCCGCGGCGCCGCTCTTGCTTCTCGTTGCGCCGCATTCGCTCCGTGCCGTTGCCCGGCTCGATGGGATACAATAAATAAAAAAAAGGTCACCACGAAACCGTGGTGACCACCCCCTGAATACAAGAAGGGAAACTTTTCATGAGCTCCCCTTCCTTGTGACGCCGACAGGACTCAAACCTGTAACCTTCTGATCCGTAGTCAGATGCTCTATTCAATTAAGCTACGGCGCCTTTCCTTTATTGCGAGTGCAAAGATAAGGCGGATTTTTATTCTGTGCAAATATTTGGTGAAAAAATATTGAAATTTTTGAATAAACCTTTTTCCCGGGCGTTTGTCCCGGCGAGGTGCTTCCGGCGCAATGTATTGATTTACAATATTCAGCTGCTGGTTTCCGGTTGCAGCGGGCCGGTTCCCGGTTTTTTGCCCTGCAGGCGGGTCGTTTGGCCTTTTCGCGGTTTTTTGCGTGGCCGGCCGTCTCGAAGCAGCCTCGAAACCGCCTCGAACTTGCCCCGATGCCTCTTCGGGCTCCCTTTTGCTGCGCCATATCGCCGCCTTGTGTGACCCGCCCTTCGACGCCCTGGCCGCAAGGGGGCCCGCCGGCTCTGCGGAGCGGCCCGCGCTCTGTGGAGCGGCTCCGGCGCTTCGCCCGTTCCGCGAACTGCCTGTCCGGTTGCTGTCGGCGCTATAATAATAAAAGGAAGGCGGCACCCGTGTGGGGCCGCCTCCCGAAGCGATGTGCCGACGCGGGCGCTATCGGATGACCTCGGCCAGCTTCTCGGCCAGCGCCTCGCCCCGCAGGTCGCGGGCGACGATTGTCCCCTCGGGCGAGAGGAGGAAGTTGGTCGGTATCGTGCGGATGCCGTACTGCTCGGCCGCCGGGCTGCTCTTGTCACCCTCGACGGCAATCACATTGGTCCAGGGCATGTCGTGCGTCGAGACGTAGTGCTTCCAGCGTGCCTGGTCGTTGTCGAGCGAGACGCCGTAGATTTCGAATCCGCGGTCGTGGTAGGCGGCGTAGGCCTCCGACAGATGGGGAATCTCCGCAATGCAGGGCGGGCACCACGTGGCCCAGAAGTCGATGAGCACCCACTTGCCCGGACCCACGAGGCTCGACAGCGAGCTCTGCTCGCCGGCCGTGTTGCGGAGCGTGAGCTCCATGTAGGGCTTGCCGATTTCGGTATTCTCGGCCGCCTCGATGCCGCGGAGCGCCTCCTGCATCATGGGGTGCGCCTGCATCGCCTCCGAGAAGCGGGCCATGCGCTCGCGCCCCTCGGCCGTCGTCAGCTTCGGCAGTTCGGCGTTGGTGAAGAGGTAGACGCCCAGCAGGTTGTCGAGGTTGGCATCGACGCTCTGGCTGACCAGCCGGTCGAGCCGCTGCTGCAGCGCGGCCGTCTGCACCGAGTCGGGCTGGGGCCCCAGGGCGAAGAACTCCTGCTGGAGGGCGGCCATCTGCTCGTTGAAGCTGTTGAAGCGGTCGTTCGAGGGGGTTCCCTCGGCGCGGTAGCCGGCCTGCGAGCGGGTGACGGTGATGTCGCCCGGCTCGACGAAGAGCATGAGCATCGGCGCGCGGAACTTGTTGGTCAGCATCGCTATGGCGGGCTCGGCCGCGCGATGGCGGATGGTGAAGCTGCTGTCCTGCTCCACGAGGGCGTAGCCCAGCTCCGTGCGGTCGCGGTCGGCCGCCACGAGGAAGAGCGAATCCCCCGGCGTGAGCTCCAGCTTGCCCGTGAGCGTGCAGGTGGAGCTTCCGCAGCTGCTCAGCAGCACGGCGGCCAGGAGTGCAAAAAGGGTCTGTTTCATCGTGATATCGTTTTTTTGTGTTCTTGGTTCTCTACTTTACCTTGCGCTCGGGATGTTCGCGCAGAAACTGCTCCCAGCTCTCGGAGCCCCGCCGCGAGGCGGCCTTCTTGCCGCCGCCGAGCCCCTTGACCCGCTCGTCACCCATGGCTGCCAGCAGCGGACTGGCCGAGGCGAAGTAGTGGCACAGGGCGACGGCCATGCCGTCGGTGGCGTCGAGCCGGCTGGGGATGGTGTCGAGCCGGAGCGTGCGCTGCACGATGGCTGCGACCTGCTCCTTGGTGGCCGAGCCGAGCCCCGTGATGCTCTGCTTGATGCGCGAGGGGGCATACTCGAAGACCTGCAGCCCGCGGCTCAGCGCGGCGGCCATCGCCACCCCCTGGGCCCGTCCCAGCTTGAGCATCGACTGCACGTTCTCGCCGAAGAAGGGCGACTCGAGCGCCACCTCGCGCGGGGCGTACTCGTCGGCCAGCGCCCCCACGCGCTCGAAGATGTAGCGCAGCTTGACGTAGGGGTCCTCCATCCGGTGCAGGTCGATGGCGCCCAGCACCACCGAACGCAGCTGCCGCCCCTCGACCTCGAGGATGCCGTAGCCCGTGTAGTTGGTTCCCGGGTCGATGCCCATGATGCGGTATTTCCCGACCGGCGGCATCGTCATTCGCCCTTTGCCTCGGCCGGGGCTTCGGAGGCGGCTGCTGCCGGCCCGTCGAACAGCTCGGCCAGCTTCTCGGCCAGCGCCTCGCCGCGCAGGTTGGTGGCAAGGATGGTGCCCTTCTTGTCGAGCAGGAAGTTCGAGGGGATGCCCTGCACGGCGTAGTCGCGTGCGGCGGGGTTGTCGAAGCCGTTGAGGTCGCTCACGTGTACCCAGTTCATCCCGTTGTCGCGGATGGCGTCGAGCCACTTCTGCTCGTTGTTGTCGAACGAGACGCCGTAGATTTCGAATCCGCGGTCGTGGTAGGCGGCATAGGCCTGCTTCAGATAGGGCACCTCACCCATGCAGGGACCGCACCACGAGGCCCAGAAGTCGACCAGTACGTAGCTGACCTCGGGACGCTCGAGCACCGACGAGAGCGAGACGATTTCGCGCTCGGGGTTGCACTGGATGATGTTGATGTAGGGCTGTCCGGGGTCGGTCTTCGACTTCTTGAGCGCCAGCTCGTGCAGCTTGACGAGCATCTCGGCCTGCTGCAGCGGCTGGGGGAAGGCGGCGATTTTCTCGAGCAGCTCGGCCCCCGTCAGGTCGTACTGCATGTCGTTGAGCAGCACCGCGCCGAAGAGGTTGTCGCCGTTGGCGGCGAAGCACTCGCGGTTCAGGGCGTCGTACTCCTGCTCGATGGCTGCGCGGCGCTCTTCGGCCGTGGCGGGGTTGCGGTACTCGTCGAGCAGCGCGCGCTGGCGGCCCGTGTAGGTGGCGTAGCCGTCGTTGGCCGGGGTGCCCGTGAAGAAGGGCGCCTCGGGCGTGCCGCCCAGGCGGATGTCACCCGGCTCGATGAAGAGCGGTGCGAGGAAGGTGGCCTGCGCCAGGTCGCGGTTGTCGGTCAGATAGAGCGCCTGGGGCGTCGTGGCCTTGCCCTCGAAGCGGAAGGCCCCCTCCTTGACGGCCGTCGAGTCGACCACCGTCTCGCCGTTGCTCAAGTAGAGGTAGCCCTCGGCCCCCTCGATGTTGCCCTGGATGGTGTATTTGTCCGTGGAGCAGGCGCATGCAAGCAGTGCGGCTGCGAAGATGAGTGTTTTTTTCATGGCGTTTTTCGTGTTGTTTTTTCTTGGTTCGTGTTTGGGCGGAGCCGGGGTCAGTGCTGCCCCATGAGCTCCTCGAGCCGCCGCCCGAGCCGCTCGCCGCGCAGGTTCCTGTCGACGATTGTGCCGCTCTGCGTATCGATGAGCAGGTTCGACGGGATGCTCCGGATGGCGTAGTCGTGCGCCGCCGAGTTGTCGAAGTGTTTCAGTTCGCTCACCTGGAGCCACCGCAGGTCATGCTGCCGGATGGCCCCGAGCCAGGCGTCGCGGTCGCGGTCGAACGAGACGGCGTAGATTTCGAGCCCCAGCGGGCGGTAGCGCTCGTAGGCCTGCTTCAGATAGGGGACCTCCTTCATGCAGGGGCCGCACCACGAGGCCCAGAACTCGACCAGCACGTAGCGGTTCGAGGGCTTTTGGACCGTTTCCCGCAAGCTGAGCGGCGTGCCGTCGGGCGCCGGCTGCACGATTTCGGTGTAGGGCTCGCCCGGCTCGCTCTTCAGCGCCTGGAGCGCCCGCTGCTTCAGCTCGGCGAGCAGCCGGTGCTGCTGCATCCGGGCGGGGAAGCGGTCGATGCAGGCGAGCACTTCGCGCGGCGAGAGCTCCTCGGCGATGTTGTAGCTCAGGAGCGTAGCCCCCAGCAGGTTGTCGCGGTTGGCCTCCATGCAGCGCCGTTCGAGGGCCCGGTAGGCCGAATCCTGCCGTTCGAAGGCGAGGTGCGAGATGAGCGTGACGCTGTCGCGCAGACGACCGAGCGCCTCGTTGGCCGGTGTCCCCGCGGGGCGGATGCCCATCGGTTCCGAGGCCCGGCCGCTCAGCTCAATCGAGCCCGGCTCGAGGAAGAGCCGCGTGGCGAACCGTCCGTCGGCGGAGCGGAGCAGCGCCGGGGCCGCCTCGCTCAGCCGCCCCTCGAAGCGGAAGCGCCCCTTCGGGTCGACGCGGGCCGAATCGACCTCCGACGTGCAGAGGTTCGTCAGCAGGAGCACCCCTTCGGCCCCCTCCACCGAGCCGCTGAGCCGGTAGCGCTCCCCGTCGGCGCAGCCGCAGAGTGCCGCGGCCGCCAGCAGCAAGCAGAGCATGCGTTGCATGGCTACTCCTCCTTTCGGGTGAGCGCGGCGAGCTCCTTTTCGAGCGTGCGGACCCGGCTGTCGAGCTCGGGCAGACGCTTGAAGATGTTGGCCGCACGGTGGTACTGCATGCCCGGAAGGGCCGGGTAGCCGAAGCGGATTTCGTTGTCGGGCACGTTCTTGTCCAGACCGCTCTTCGAACCCACCTTGACGTTGTTGCCGATGGTGACGTGGTCGGCGATGCCCACCTGCCCGGCCAGGAAGCAGTTGCTGCCCACCTTCGAGGTGCCGGCGATGCCGGTCTGGGCCGACGATACGGTGTTCTCGCCGATTTGGACGTTGTGGCCGATTTGAATCAGGTTGTCGAGCTTCACGCCGCGGCGGATGATGGTCGAGTCGGTCTTGGCGCGGTCGATGCAGGTGTTGGCACCAATCTCGACGTTGTCCTCGATGATGACGTTGCCCAGCTGCGGAATCTTGTCGAAGCCCCCCTCGGCGTTGGGCATGAAGCCGAAGCCGTCGGCGCCGATGACGGCACCGGCGTGGAGGATGCAGTTGCGTCCCACGACGCACCCCTCGTAGATTTTGACGCCCGGGTAGAGAATCGTCCCCTCGCCGATGCGGACGCCGTCGCCCAGGTAGACCTGGGGGTAAATCTGGCAGCCGGCGCCGATTTCCACGCCGCGCTCGACGACCGTGAAGTCGCCGATGTAGCACTTCTCGCCCACGCGTGCGCTCTCGGCGATGGAGGCCAGGCGGCTGATGCCCTCCTTGCGGGGCTTGGCGGCGTTGTACATCTCGAGCAGCTTCAGCACACAGGCTCCGGCGTCGTCGACGCGGATGAGCGTGGCGGCGACGGGCTGCGAGGGGGTGAACGAGCGGTTCACCAGCACGATGCTGGCCTGGGTCGTGTAGAGGAAGGGCTCGTATTTGGGGTTGGTCAGGTAGGCGAGCGAACCGGCCTTGCCCTCCTCAATCGATGAGACGGTGTGCACGGTGGCCTGCTTGTCGCCCACGATGTCGCCTCCGAGGAAGCCGGCAATCATTTCGGCGGTAAATTCCATCATAGTCTATTTCGGTTTATTGGTTTTGCTGTTTTGTGCTTTGTGCGGTTTGCGGCGCCTCCTGTGCGCCGGGTGCGCCTCCGGGGCCGGTGTTGCGGGGCGCGGCCGGTTGCCCGGGCCGCACCGCGGTGCTCAGAGGTAGTCGGCGATGTCGATTCCTTCGGGGAGGAACTCCTCGACCGAGCGGCCGAACGAGAGCACCTCGCGCACGGTCGACGAGGCGATGTCGGCCACGGGGGCCGGCGTGAAGAGCATCACGGTCGTCAGCGCGGGGTAGATGCGGTGGTTGGTCGCCTCCATCGTCCGCTCGTACTCGAAGTCGGTCGTGTTGCGGACGCCGCGGATGATGGCGCAGGCGCCCACCTGTTCGGCAAATTCGCCCGTCAGTCCGGTGTAGATGCGTGCCTCGACGCGGTCGTTGCCGCGGTAGATGTCGTCGATGAGGCGCTTGCGGTTCTCGACCTTGAGCAGCCCCTGCTTGGCCGTGTTGTTCCCGATGCCGATGACGATGCGGTCGAAGAGGTTGAGGGCCGTCTCGACCAGCGCCGCATGGCCGCGGGTGAAGGGGTCGAAGGACCCCGGGAAAATCGCTGTCCGTTCCATATTCCGCAAATATACACAACAATATGGAAAGCGCAATGCCCGCCGGCCCTTTTTCCGCGAAGTTCGCGCTTCGGGAGCAAAGGGGGGCGGGCTGCGTGCGGGGCGGCATGGGGCTCGTGTATGGAATTGCAACCCCGGAAGGAGGCTCCCGGGTGTCGGTTCCCGGGCATGTCTCCGGGAAGGCCGGGCCAGTGTGGGGCGGCGTGCGGGGCGGGTGCCGCGTCCGGCCTCCGGCGTGGAAGAGGCGGCACGGCGGGCGACCCGGGACTTCGGCTGCCGTGGCAAGACGGCGGAGTCGGGCTTGGCTTGGGCTTGGGCTTGGGCTTGGGCTTGGGGTTTCGGACGGCAGTTCCTCAGCGCTCGATGCGGACCTGCTCGGTGTAGACAATCCGCGTGTGGGGGTTCGACGAGACAATCTCCTGCCGCAGCGCCTTCGTACCCCAGCGGATGAAGAGGAAGCGGCGGGGGATGCGGTGGACGACCTGCCGCAGCGTGTCGACGCTCTCGACGCGGCAGGCGACCGAGTCGTCGCGGAGCATCCCCTCGACCGTCACCCAGGCGTCGCGCCAGCGGAAGAGGCGCACGGTGTCGCGCACGACGAGCGTGTCGCGCAGGGCGACGCGCACCGTCTCGCGCAGCGGGGCGTGGAGCTCCAGCCGCGTTGCGGTGACGCTCTTCGAGGCGGCCTCGAGGCGGCGGATGCGGATGCCCATCTGGCGGATGCGCTCGGCATCGGCGGCGCGCAGCTCCTCGAATTCGGCGGCGCGCAGCCGCAGCACCTGGGCCGAGGCGGCCTCCTCGTCGAGCCGCGTGCGGTAGTGGCTCACCTGGCTCGCCAGGGCACTCTGATTCTGGGTCAGGCGGCGGATTTCGGCCCGCTGGCGGGGCCACAACAGGAGTACGAGCCCCGTCAGCACCAGGGCGTAGAGCAGCAGATAACGATTCATGGAGGGTTGGTTTTCCGCAAAGGTAGGGTCGCCGGCGCCGCTTCGGTTTCCACTTTTTTCAGAAAAAATGAAGGTGCCGTGCCAGGCGTACGGCGGCATGTGGCGGCCCGGGATGGGATGGTCCGGGATGGCCCGGGGACTGCGGAGAGCTTCTCCCGAACCGGGAAGATGTCCGCCCGGGACGGCGGGTGCAGATGTGCCGGCGGGTCGCCGGACTACATGGGATAGCGGGCCTCCATCGCCTCGGCGATGCGTTCGGACAGGAGCGTCATGAAGGGCTCTCCGTCGCAGTGGGCAAGCGAGGTCACGCCGCGCCAGTCGACGTAGAAGAGCTCGTCGAACATCGGCAGCATGCGGCGCGGCAGCGGCTCCTCTACCACCTCGAAGCCCGCCCTCCGGGCGGCATCGAGTGCCGTCTGCCGCTCGACGCTCTGCGGCGCGGGTGCCGTGACGAGCGTATGGCCGCGCAGGGCGAAGAGCGGCGCATCGTCGGCCGTGAGCGCCCGGTCGGCCTCGTCGCAGCGCACGGCCACCTGCGCGCCGGCCGCCTGCGCCTGCTGTCGGGCCAGCGCCGCGGCCGCCTCGCGGGCCGAGGTGGGCCCCTCGCCGAAGGGGAGTGCATAGCGCAGCGTCACGGCGTCGGGCGTGATGCTGCGGTGGGCGTAGCCGCGGTAGAGCGAGATGCCGTGGAATGAACAGTCGACCTCGCCGCTGTCGTCCACCGCCAGACGGACGAAGAGCGAGCGGTCGCACCCCACGGGGGCGTTGCGCCGGGCCTCCTCGCGGAGCATCCGCCGGGCCTGCTCCTCGTCGAGCGGCACACTGAAGCCGAAGAGGCTCCGCGCCCAGCCGTCGAGCAGGGCCAGATGCTCCGCGAGGTTGCGGCAGAAGCCGTCGAGCAGGTGGATGGTCTGGTAGAGGTATACGTCGGTCACAGCAGGAAGATTTTGAGCAGCAGTTCGCGCAGCAGTTCGCCGTCCGGCGCGCCGCCCGTGTTGATGCCCTTGCTCTTGGCGTCGTATTCGCGCAGCAGCCCCAGGATGCGGAAGACCTTGCGGTTGTCCCACGCGGCGGAGAACTGCTTGATTTCGTTCACGGCGTAGACGTTGCTCTTGCGCAGCGTCCGCATCAGCTCCGCATCCGACGGGAAGGGCTGCCCGCGGCGTCGGCTGAGCCAGCGCAGGTAGTTGACCGTGAAGTAGTCACGGAACTGCCCGAAGAGTGCCATGACGGTCAGCAGCAGCGGGTGCTCCTTGGGGTTGCGGGCGAAGTTGTCGGCAATCATCAGCGCCCGGGCCATGTCGCGCGAGGCGACCGCCTTGCAGAGCTCGAAGTTGTTGAACTCCTTCGAGATGCCGATGTTGGCCTCGATGTCGGCGTCGGTGATGCGGCGCGTTCCCTCGGGCAGCGAGACCACCAGCTTGTGCAGCTCGTTGGCGATTTTCGTGATGTCGGTGCCCAGATGGTCGGTCAGCATCGAGAGCGCCTTGGGGTCGATGGCGAGCCCCCGTGCGGCGATGAACTGCTGGAGCCACGGCCCGATTTCGTAGTCGCGCGGGCGGACCGATTCGAGCACCGCGCCGTTGGCCGCGCAGCTCTTGTAGAGGGCCGAGCGCTTGTCGACGCTCTTCTCCTTGTGGCAGATGACCAGAACGGTCGTCGGCGAGGGCTTCTGCGTGTAGAGCGCCAGCTTGTCGAGCCCGCGGAGCTGCTGCGCCTCGCGGACGATGACCACCTCGCAGGCCCCCATCATCGGCATCTGGCGGCAGAGCGTCACCACCTGCCCCGCATCGATGTCGCGGCCGTAGACCGTAATCTGGTTGAACGAGCGCTGGGCCTCGTCGAGAATCGTCGTTGCGAGCTGCTCGCACAGCGCGTCGATGAAGTAGCTCTCCTCGCCCATGAGCAGGTATACGGGGGCGAAGCGGCGGGCGGCCACCTGGGCCGTCAGCCGTTCGAACTCGGCGGCCGAGTCGCGGAATTTGATAGCACCCTTGGCCATGTTCAGACAATTTCCTTGGTAATGCGCAGCACGTTCTCCGTCTCGCGCGTGAGGCGGTAGCGGTCGTCGATGCGGCGCCCCACCACCCAGACGATATCGTCGCCCGAGAGCAGCACGAACTGCCGCCCCTTCTCGGCCACTGAGACCTTGGCGTCCTTCAGGAAGTCGCTCAGCTTCTTGCGGCCGGTCATGCCGAAGGGGATGAACCAGTCGCCCTCACGCCAGCGGCGCAGCGTGAGCGGGAAGCGGAGCTTGTCGACGTCGACCTGGGCAATGTGCTCCGGCACGCCGAAGTTCTCGATGGTGTCGATGTCGCAGTATTCGAAGTAGAGCACCGAATTGCCGCAGTAGCTGCGCGGCGCCCCCCGCTCGACGGTGGTCATGCAGTCGTCGCCGGCCGGGATGGGCCCCACGACGATGTTGCCGCGGTCGGTGCAGGCGACGTATTCGCGCGAGTAGAAGCGGCGCCCCGTCGTCCCGTGGTCCAGGGCGTGGCAGAGCGAGTCGATGACGTCGCCCTTGAAGCCGTAGGCCGAGCTGAGCAGCTCGTAGACCACGAAGTTGCGCGGGAAGGCCGGGTCGATGCGGTCGAGATGAATCGTGTCGAGCCCGTCGGCCGAGGTGACCGCCACGGCGCGGATGCGCTCGATGCCGTGGTTGATGAAGAGCTGCGCGTCGGTCAGACGGGCGATGTTGCTCCGCATCAGGCTCGTGAACTTGGGGTTGATTTCCCGGATGCGGGGGATGAGCCCCAGCCGGATTTTGTTGCGCAGGTATTTGGTCGAGCGGTTCGACGAATCCTCGCGGAAGGGGATGTGCTCCGCTACGGCGAACTCGAGAATCTCCTTGCGCGAGGCGAAGAGCAGCGGGCGGATGACGCGGCCGATTTGGGTCGAGATGCCCGTCAGCCCGCGCAGCCCCGTACCGCGCAGCAGGTTGATGAAGAAGGTCTCAATCGAGTCGTCGGCATGGTGCGCCACGGCGATGGCCGGATAGTTGTACTGACGGCTCAGCTCGTCGAACCAGGCGTAGCGCAGGCGGCGGGCCGCCATCTCCATCGATTCGCCCGTACGCTCCATCTCGGCGGCCGTGTCGAAGCGGCGGTTGTAGCAGGGAACGCCGTAGCGGGCGGCCTGCTGCGCTACGAGCACCTCATCCTCGTCGCTTTCGGTGCCGCGCAGCTGGAAGTTGCAGTGGGCGACCCCCACCTCGTAGCCGCTGCGGATGAAGAGCGTGAGCATGACCATCGAATCCACGCCGCCCGAGACGGTCAGCAGCACGCGTCCGCCCGGGGGAAGCAGTTCGTTTTCGGCGATGTAGCGTTGAAAGGAGTCCAGAAGATGTGCCATAGGCAAAAGGGTTCGGTTGCAGGTGTGTGGCGCGGAGCCTCGGCGCCGCGTCGGGATTCGGTAGTGGGGCGGGCCGCCGGGGCGGCCCCGCCCGGTGTCTTGCTCAGAGGATGTTCACCTCGGTGTCGATGGCCACGCCGAACTTCTCGTGGACCTTGGCCTGCACCTTGCGGGCGAAGGCGAGCACCTCGCCGCCCGTGGCGCCGCCCAGATTGACGAGCACCAGCGCCTGGCGGTCGTGCACGCCGACGCGCCCCTCGTGGTACCCCTTCAGCCCGGTGCGGTCGATGAGCCAGCCGGCCGCCAGCTTCACCTTCGTCGGGTCGGCGGCGGGGTAGAGCGGCATGTCGGGATAGCTCTCGCGCAGCCGTTCGGCCACGGGCTTCTCCACGACGGGGTTCTTGAAGAAGCTGCCGGCGTTGCCCGTCACGGCCGGGTCGGGGAGCTTCGAGCGGCGGATGGTGCAGACCGCCTCGCGGATGTGCTCGAGCGTGGGTCCGCCCAGCGCCTCGACCTCACGCTGCAGGTCGCCGTATTCGAGCCGCGGACGCGGCGTGCGGCTCAGGCGCAGCGTGATGGCCGTGATGATGACCTTGCCGCGCAGCGCATGCTTGAAGAGGCTCTCGCGGTAGCCGAAGCCGCAGTGCGCGGCATCCATCACCAGCATGTTGCCCGTCTCGACGCAGAACATCTCGACGCTCTCGAGCGCATCCTTCACCTCGCAGCCGTAGGCCCCGATGTTCTGCACCGGCGCGGCCCCCGCCTTGCCGGGAATGAGCGAGAGGTTCTCCAGGCCCCAGAGCCCCCGCTCGACGCTCCAGGCCACCAGCGCGTCCCACTCGACGCCCGCCTCGACGCGCAGCCGGACCGTGCCGCCCTGCTCGCCGAGCGTCGTGATGCCCTCGCCCACAGGGCAGAAGAGCACCCCCTCGTAGTCACGCGTGAAGAGTATGTTGTTGCCGCCGCCGAGGACGTACCACTGACGCGGCGCGCCGGCGGAGAAGAGTTCGCGCAGCTCGTCCGGCGTCTCGAATTCAACCAGACGGGCAGCCGTTTGCGCGACGTGGAAACTGTTGCGGTCGCGCAGGTCGATATGCTCAAATTCTCGAATCATGATGTGCAAAGTTAGGAATTATTTTATAACTTTGATACACGGAACCCGATGACCGGTCCCCAAACACCGAAAACGAAAACCAAAACCCATAAACCCATGTTTACCTCCGAAGACCTGCTTCAAATACAGCAACACGGACTCACGACCGAGGCCGTGGAACAGCAACTCGAAAATTTCCGTCGGGGATTCCCCTTTCTGAAGGTCGTCCGCGCCGCCTCGCCCGGGGACGGCGTGCGCGTGCTCTCCCGTGAGGAGGCTCAGGCTGCGGCCGAACGCTACGACCGCGCGGCCGAAGGCCTCGGCGTGGTGAAGTTCGTGCCGGCGTCGGGCGCCGCGACGCGCATGTTCAAGGAGCTCTTCGAGTTCATCAACGAGGACAAGCGCGGCAAGGGCATCGACACGCTGCTCGACAACATCGAGAAGTTCGCCTTCTGGCCCGAACTGAAGGCCGTGCTGCCGGCCGGCGCCGACGACAAGACCATCGTCCGCTGCATCGTCGGCGAGGGGCTCGGCTACGGCTCGAAGCCCAAGGGGCTGGTCACCTTCCACGCCTATCCCGAAGGGGCGCGCAAGGCGGCCGAAGAGCATCTGGTCGAGGGGGCCGCATACGCCTCGTCGCACGGTGTGGCGCGCATCCACTTCACCGTCTCGCCCGAACACATGGAGGAGTTCAAGTCGCTGCTTGCGGCGCGGATTCCCGCCTACGAGAAGCGTTTCGGCATCCGCTACGACATCTCCTACTCGGTCCAGAAGCCCTCGACCGACACCATCGCCGTCAACCCCGACAACACCCCCTTCCGTCAGGAGGACGGCTCGCTGCTCTTCCGTCCGGCGGGCCACGGCGCGCTGATTGAGAACCTGAACGACATCGACGCCGACCTCATCTTCATCAAGAACATCGACAACGTGACCACCGACGCCCGCCGCGGCGACACGGTCCTTTATAAGAAAGTGCTGGCCGGCCTGCTGCTCGAACTGCAGCAGGAGACCTTCGCTCACCTGCGGGCGCTCGATGCCGGCACGGCCGACCTCACCGCCGTAGCCGGCTTCATCGAGCAGCGCCTCTGCGTGAAGCTGCCCGCCGAATACGATGCGGCGCTGCTGCGTGCGGTGCTCGACCGCCCCATCCGCCTTTGCGGCATGGTCCGCAACGAGGGCGAGCCGGGCGGCGGCCCCTTCTGGGTGGGCAACCCCGACGGCACGCAGTCGCTGCAGATTGCCGAGTCGAGCCAGATTTCGCCCGACGACATGCCGCTCATGAAGCAGGCCACGCACTTCAACCCCGTGGACCTGGTCTGCGGCGTGCGCAACGTCTCGGGCGGGAAGTTCGACCTGAGGCGCTACACCGACCCCTCGACGGGCTTCATCTCGTCGAAGTCGAGCGGCGGCCGTCCGCTGCGCGCCCAGGAGCTGCCGGGCCTCTGGAACGGAGCCATGGCGCGCTGGAACACCATCTTCGTCGACGTGCCCATCACCACCTTCTCGCCCGTGAAGGTGGTCCAGGACCTGCTGCGCCCCCAGCATCAGCAGTGACGGGACGGCGTGCGGCTGCCGGAGAGGTATCCCCGTAACGCTCCGGTGCTCCTCGTCTGCACCTTGTGCGGAGCTCCGCGCGAGGCCTCCCGGAAAATACCCGGGTAATATCTCGGACCGCATGAAGTTCGGGCGGCGGAAGTTGCTTCCGCCGCCTTTTTCGTCCCCTGCAGGCCGCTCCGTCTTGCGGTTCGACAGCTTCTGTGACCGAATTTTGTCGATTTGCAGACGATATTGTTCCTTTGGAGAATAAATTGTTACATTCGGATGCGGTTTGTGGAGAAACTTTTCTATATTTGTGTGCGCAAAATGAAAATCGACGATTAAACTGTATAACAAAATGGAAAACAAACTTCAACAATTGACCCAGAAACTCTACGACGAGGGGCTGGAGAAAGGTCGCGCCGAAGCGGAACGTCTGGTCGCCGAAGCCAAGACACAGGCTGCCGCCATCGTGGAAGAGGCCCGCAATCAGGCGGCCGGCATCGTCAAACAGGCCGAGGCCAAGGCTGAGGATGTCGCCAAGAACACGCTCACCGAGATTTCGCTCGCCGGCAAGCAGGCCGTCTCGAAAATCAAGGCCGAGCTGAGCGGCGCGATTGTCGCCCGGAGCATCTCGGAAGGGGTGAAGCAGAGCGTAGCGGACCCCGCCTTCCTCAAGGAGATGCTGCTGGCCGTAGCCCGCAACTGGAACGGAGCCGACGCTGGCAAGGTGGAGCTCCGCGCCCTGCTGCCCGAGGCTCAGCGCAAGGAGTTCGATGCCGCCTTCGCCGCAAGCGTCAAGGAGCTGCTGGCCGGCGGCATCGAGGTGGGTTATTCGAAGGATGTGAAGAGCGGATTCAAGGTGGCGGCCAAGGACGGCGGCTACTACATCTCGTTCTCCGACGCGGATTTCGACGCGCTGCTGGGCGAGTACCTCCGCGACAAGGTGTCGGAACTTCTCTTTAAGGCCGAATAGTCATGTCCTCGCGGAACTATTACAGTCTGGTCGCCGGACTGCGCGAGTATGCGCTCGACGCCGACACCAAGGGCTTTGATGCGAAGGGCATCGTCGAGGAGATTCTCGACGGGGTCTGCGCGTCGGACGCCTCGGAGGTGCGTCTGCTCTACGGCTACTACGACTGCGAAAACATCCTCGCGCTGCGGGCGGGCCGCTCGGCCCACAACCCGCTGGGCAACCTCTCGCGCGAGGAGCTCGAGCAGGAGCTCAAGGCGCCGTCGCGTCTGCCGCAGGGCATCGCCCGCGTGGTGAAGGCCTACGCCGACCCCGAAGGCGAGGAGGCCGAGGAGGTCGATACGTCGCGCCGCTTCGAGACGACGCTCTTCGCCGCCTACTACGACGCCTGCCGCCGCTCGCGGAGCCGCTTCCTGCGTGCCTGGTCCGAATTCGACCGCACGCTGCGCAACGTTATGGCCGCACTGGCCGCCCGCGCCGCCTCGCGCCCGGTCGAGGAGGTGGTCGTGGGGGGAGGCGACGTGGCCGAACAGCTGCAGCGCAGCTCGGCCGCCGATTTCGGCCTGCGGGGCGAACTTCCCTTCATCGACTCGGTCATCGCGGCGATGAACGACGAGGCCAACCTCATGGAGAAGGAGCGCAAAATCGACCTGGTCCGCTGGGAGGAGGCCTCCGAGCTGGCGACGTTCGACTATTTCAATATAAACGCCATACTCTCGTATCTGGTCCGCATCAACATCGTGGCCCGCTGGGCGCGGCTCGATGCGGCGCGCGGTCGCGAGATGTTCAACCGGCTGCTGGCCGAGCTGGACGGCAAGGAGTTGATAAATAAGTAAAAACAATCATACGATGAAAACTACAGGACGTGTAAACGGTATCATCTCCAATATCGTGATTGTCAAGGCCGACGGACCCGTGGGCCAGAACGAAATCTGTCACGTGTACGTCGGAGATACCAGAATGATGGCCGAAGTCATCAAGGTCGTGGGCGACAACGCCTATGTGCAGGTGTTCGACAGCACCCGCGGCCTCAAAATCGGCGACAAGGTCGAATTCGAAGGCCACATGCTCGAGGTGACGCTCGCCCCGGGCATGCTTTCGCGCAACTACGACGGTCTGCAGAACGACCTCGAGAAGATGGACGGTCTGTTCATCGCCCGCGGTTCGATTACCGACCCGGTCGACTTCGAGGCGCTGTGGGAGTTCAAGCCGCTGGCCAAGGCCGGTGACAAGGTCTCGGCCGCATCGTGGCTCGGCGAGGTGCAGGAGCAGTGGGTGGCCCACAAGATTATGGTCCCCTTCACGATGACCGATACCTATACGGTCAAGAGCGTGGCGGCTCCCGGCAAGTACAAGGTGACCGACACGGTGGCCGTGGTGACCGACGCCGAAGGGCATGACCACAACATCACGATGGTCCAGAAGTGGCCCGTCAAGCAGGCAATCCGCTGCTATACGGAGAAGCCGCGCCCCTCGCGCGTGATGGAGACGGGCGTGCGCGCCATCGACACCTTCAACCCCATGGCCGAGGGCGGTACGGGCTTCATCCCGGGCCCGTTCGGCGCCGGCAAGACGGTGCTTCAGCACGCCATTTCGAAGCAGGCCGAGGCCGACATCATCATCATGGTGGCGTGCGGCGAGCGTGCCAACGAGGTGGTCGAGATTTTCAAGGAGTTCCCCGAGCTGGTCGACCCCCGTACGGGCCACAAGCTCATGGAGCGCACCATCATCATCTGCAATACGTCGAACATGCCCGTCGCCGCGCGTGAGGCGTCGGTCTATACGGGTATGACCATCGGCGAGTACTACCGCTCGATGGGTCTCAAGGTGCTGGTCATGGCCGACTCGACGTCGCGCTGGGCCCAGGCGCTGCGTGAGATGTCGAACCGTCTGGAGGAGCTTCCCGGTCAGGACGCCTTCCCGATGGACCTCTCGGCCATCATCTCCAACTTCTATGCACGTGCCGGTCTGGTGAAGCTCTACAACGGCCAGACGGGTTCGGTAACCTTCCTCGGTACGGTGTCGCCTGCCGGCGGTAACCTCAAGGAGCCGGTGACCGAGTCGACCAAGAAGGCGGCGCGCTGCTTCTACGCCCTCTCGCAGGGCCGCGCCGACTCGAAGCGCTACCCGGCCATCGACCCGCTGGACTCCTACTCGAAGTATCTGGAGTATCCCGAAATCCGCGAGTACCTCGACGAGCACATCGGCAAGAACTGGGTCGACATGGTCTATGCCGGCAAGACGATTGTCCAGCGCGGCAAGGAGGCCAACGACCAAATCAACATCCTGGGTGACGACGGCGTGCCCGTGGAGTACCACGAGCGCTTCTGGAAGTCGGAGCTGCTCGACTTCGTCATCCTGCAGCAGGACGCCTTCGACGACATCGACGCCAACTGCCCCATCGAACGTCAGAAGATGATGTACGAGATGGTGCTCGACATCTGCCGTAAGGACTTCGGCTTCGCCGATTTCGAGCAGTGCTCGCAGTTCTTCAAGGGACTCATCAACCTCTTCCGCCAGATGAACTACTCGGAGTGGAAGTCGGAGAAGTTCGAGAACTACCGCAAGCAAATCGTGGAGTATGTGAGTGAACAATCCAAATAAAGCGGAAGAATATGACAACACGTGCATTTCAGAAGATATATACCAAAATCGACAACATCACCAAGGCCACGGTGACGCTCAAGGCGTCGGGCGTCGGCAACGACGAGCTGGCCACCGTCGGCGGCAAGCTGGCTCAGGTGGTGAAAATCATGGGTGAGAACGTCACCCTGCAGGTGTTCGCCGGCACGGAGGGCATCGCCACCGACTCGGAGGTGATTTTCCACGGCGAGCCCCCGAAGCTCCGCGTCTCGGACAACCTCGCCGGCCGCTTCTTCAATGCCTACGGCGAACCGCTCGAGGGTGGCGAGCAGCTGGAGGGCGAGGCGCGCGAAATCGGCGGCCCGACGGTCAACCCCTTCAAGCGTATCCAGCCTTCGGAGCTCATCGCCACGGGTATCGCCGGTATCGACTTGAACAACACCATCGTGACGGGTCAGAAGATTCCCTTCTTCGCCGACCCCGACCAGCCCTACAACGCCGTGATGGCCAACGTGGCGCTGCGTGCCAAGGCCGACAAGATTATCCTGGGCGGCATGGGTCTTACCAACGACGACTTCCTCTACTTCAAGGCGGTCTTCGAGAACGCCGGTGCGCTTGACCGCATCGTTTCGTTCGTCAACACGACCGAGAACCCGCCCGTCGAGCGACTGCTCGTGCCCGACATGGCGCTGACGGCCGCCGAATACTTCGCCGTGGACAAGGGCGAGAAGGTGCTGGTGCTGCTCACCGACATGACGCTCTACGCCGACGCGCTGGCCATCGTCTCGAACCGTATGGACCAGATTCCCTCGAAGGACTCGATGCCCGGTTCGCTCTATTCGGACCTGGCGAAAATCTACGAGAAGGCCGTGCAGCTGCCCAACGGCGGTTCGATTACGATTATCGCCGTGACGACCCTCTCGGGCGGCGACATCACCCACGCCGTGCCCGACAACACGGGTTACATCACCGAGGGTCAGCTCTTCCTGCGCAACGACTCCGATACGGGCAAGGTCATCGTCGACCCGTTCCGTTCGCTGTCGCGACTCAAGCAGCTGGTTATCGGCAAGAAGACGCGTGAGGACCACCCCCAGGTGATGAACGCCTGCGTGCGCCTCTACGCCGATGCGGCCAACGCCAAGACGAAGCTCGAGAACGGTTTCGACCTCTCGGACTACGACGAGCGTACGCTGCGCTTCGCCCACGACTACTCCGAGAAGCTGCTGGCCATCGACGTGAACATCAGCATCACCGAGATGCTCGATACGGCCTGGACGCTCTTCGCCAAGTACTTCTCGCGTGAGGAGGTGGCCATCAAGGAGGAGCTCATCAAGAAATACTGGAAAGCATAAGCTACGGAGCAATGGCAATCAAGTTTCAATACAACAAGACTTCGCTCGGCGAACTCGGCAAGCAGCTGAAGATGCGGCAGAAGGCGCTCCCTACCATCAAGAGCAAGGAGTCGGCCCTGCGCTCCGAGGTCAAGAAGGCGAAGGACTCCGCCGGCGACTACCAGCGGCAGTTGGAGGCGCTCAAGCAGCGCTACGACTACATGGTGTCGCTGTGGGGAGAGTTCGATACGGACTTGTTGCGCATTGCGGACATCGAACTTTCGGTTCAGAAGATTGCGGGCGTCCGTACGCCGCAGCTCTCCGAGGTGAAGTTCGAACAGAAGCCCTACGACCTCTTCTCCTCGCCGGTGTGGTATGCCGACGGAGTGGAGATTCTCAAGAACCTGGCGCGCCTGGGCATCGAGTACGAGGTCTACAACCGCAAGATGGAGCTTCTGGATTTCGCACGTCGCAAAACCACTCAGAAGGTGAACTTGTACGAAAAGGTGCAGATACCGGGGTACGAGGACGCCATACGTAAAATCAAACGCTTCATGGAGGATGAGGAGAACCTCTCGAAATCCGCCCAGAAGATTGTGAAGACCAAACAGCAGCAGGCCGGGGAGGGCTCGATGTTATGATAGCGAAAATGTCGAAATACGACTTTGTGCTCTATGCGGCACAGAGCGAGGACTTTATCGAACGGCTGCGTGAACTGGGTCTGGTCGACATCACCACGACGGGCTGGGAGCCCTCGGAGGAGGACCGCCAGCTGCTGCTCGACATCGAAGGCCACGCCAAGGCGGCCGACTTCCTGCGGACGTTCCGCGAGGAGAAGGAGCGCTTCAAGGCCGACGCCGAACCCTTCTCCACGGGCGAGGAGGCCTACCGCCACTATGCGGCCGCCTCGAAGCAGGCTGCGGCGCTCAATGCCGAAATCGCCCGCCTCGAGAAGAGCGCCGACGAGCTGCGCCCCTGGGGCGAGTTCTCGGTCGAGAGCCTGCGCCGCCTCTCGGAGCAGGGCATCGTGCTGCGTTACTTCTCGGCACCCGCTTCGGCCTACGACAAGTATGCCGCCGAGTGGGCCGAAGAGTATACGCTCGAGCTCATCCACCGCGGCGAGTCGACGGCCTACTTTGTAGTGGTCGCCGCTCCGGGCCAGGAGGTGAACCTCGACGCTCAGGAGATGAAGGCCCCGACGATGGACATCCGCGAGGCGGAGCGCCGCATCGCCGAGACGCGGGCACGGCTTGAGGCCCTCGACGCCGAATTCTCGCGCGTTGCCGCCTCGGAGCAGCTGCTCGCCGAGCATGCCGCGTCGCTCAAGGAGCGCCTGCAGGCGCTCCGCGTGACGGAGACGGCCCGTCAGGAGGCCGACGGCACGCTGCTCGTTCTGGAGGGATGGGCCGAAAAGGCAACCTCCGAGCGGGTGGACGCCCTGCTGGAGCAGTATCCCAACGTGGTCTACATCAAGTCGGACCCCACGCCCGAGGACAATACCCCCGTGCAGCTGCGCAACGGTTGGTTCGCCCGCATCTTCGAGATGGTGGGCGACATGTACGCCCGTCCGAAGTACGGCACCATCGACCTGACGCCCTACTTCGCCCCCTTCTACATGCTCTTCTTCGGCATCTGCCTCAACGACGCCGGCTACGGCCTGGTGCTGCTGGCCATGGGCCTCTGGATGCTTCACAAGAACCGCAAGCCGGGCATGATGCGCCGCGCCGCATGGTTCGCCACGATGTGCGCCATCGCCACGGTGCTCTTCGGCGGCTTCTGCGGGTCGTTCTTCGGCGTAAGCATGCAGAGCTGGGTGCCGACGGGCGCCGACGGTGAACCGCTGTTCCGCTTCTACGACTTCCAGAACAACTTCTTCTCCGTGGCACTGGCCATCGGCATGGTGCAGATTCTCTTCGGCATGCTCATCAGCATCGTCACCACGACGCGCACCTTCGGCATCAGCCACGCGCTCGGCTCGCTGGGATGGTTCCTCATCCTGCTGGGCGGTTCGGTAGCCGGAGGTCTTCCGATGCTCAACGAGGCGTGGGTCATTCCGGGCTTCACCACCTCGTCGCCGGCCTTCTACGCCGTGCTCGGCATCGGTGTGTTCCTCATGCTCTTCCTCAATTCGCCGGGCCGCAACCCGCTGCTGAACCTCGGAGCGGGCGTCTGGAACTTCTACAACAACGTGACGGGACTCCTGAGCGACGTGCTGTCGTACATCCGCCTCTTCGCCATCGGCCTCTCGGGCGGTGTGCTGGCGCTGGTCTTCAACTCGCTGGCCGAGGGCTTCGTGCCCGACGATGCAGGCATCGTGGGCCGGATTCTCATCATGCTGCCGATTCTGCTCATCGGTCACGGCATCAACCTCTTCATGTCCACCATCTCGTCGTTCGTCCACCCGATGCGTCTGACGTTTGTGGAGTTTTACAAGAATGCAGGCTTCGAAATGGGCACCCGCTCGTTCGACCCGCTGCGCAAAATGGATAAGTAAAAAACAACAATAACAACAAAACTCATTCTAAAACTATGGAAACAACAGCTTTGGTATTGGCCTACGTCGGTGTGGCCTTGATGGTAGGTCTGGCAGGTATCGGTTCTGCCATCGGTACTTCGATTTGCGGCCAGGCGGCGGTCGGAGCCATGAAAAAGAACAACTCGGCTTTCGGTAGCTACATGATTCTTTCGGCGCTTCCCGGTTCGCAGGGCCTTTACGGATTCGTCTGCTTCTTCATGGTACAGGGCTTCCTTTCGAGCCCCTCGATGGTTCAGGCCTGCGCCGTTCTGGGTGCCGGTATTCTGGTCGGCATCGTGAACTTCGCCGCTGCCATCTATCAGGGCAAGGTCTGCGCCAACGGTATCGCAGCCGTGGGTAACGGTCACGACGTGATGGGTAAGACGCTGATTCTGGCCGCTTTCCCGGAGCTCTACGCCATTCTGACGGTGGCTGCCACCTTCCTGATTGCCAACATCGTACGCTAATCGCACGATGCTGCCTGACGGCCGGAACCCCAGCGGGTTCCGGCCGTTTTTTTGTGCCCGCTGCTGTCCATCGTTTTTTTGTGCCCGCTGCTGTCCATCGGCTTTTTGTGCCCGCCGCTGCGCCGCTGTCCATTGCTCATTTTGCTTCCGTCGGTTTCACCCCTTTTACTACCGGTGTCCCCGGTTCCTTGAGCTCGTCATTCCTGGTCCTTTTTGCCGGCGTTTTCGGTTCCTTGAGCTCGCTGTTTTCGGTTCCTTTTGTCAACGTTCTCGACCCCTTGAGCTCGCCGTTCCCGGTACCTTTTGCCGGCGTTTTCCGGCCCTGTCTCCCGTCTGCCGCTTCTTGACCCAGCCGTTCGTCGGCTTTTGTTCCTGCCTCCTGACTCTCTTGACCTCCATTCGCCGCTGCACCGTCCATTCTTAGGATTCCCGCCTCAGCGTCGCCTGTCTCCCTTGGTTTGGGGCCCGCCGCATCCATCTCCTCCGCCCATCTCCTCCGCCCATCTCCTCCGCCCATCTCCTCCGCTCATCCCCTCCGCTCATCCCCTTCGCTCATCCCCTTCGCCCAACCCCTTCGTCCATCTCCTTTGCCCATCCCTCTTGTCCATCCTCTCCGTCTATCCTCTCCGTCCATCTCCTTTGTCCATCCCCTTTGCCCATCCTCCCCGTCCATCTCCTCCGCCCCCCCTCACCATGCTATTCGTTGCCTTGCTCTGGTTGAGCCGGCAGCATGGAGGTGTTAGTCCATATTGGTCGAAAGTCTGTGTGGGGGGGCGGGGCAGTTGAGGACGGGGTGCACTGCCGGGAAACGGGCAGGACGCCGATGCCGAAGTCGGCCGGTTGGAGGAGCTAGGTGAGGGGAGAAAAGTGGAGGAGAGAAAAGTGGAGGAGAAAGGTGAGGAAAGGAGAGGAAAAGGAGGGAGAAAGGTGAAGGGGGAGGTGAGAAAGAAAGGTCGGGGAGAAAGGTGAGGAAAAAGTGAGGGGAAGAGAAAGGTGAGCCGGCATTCGCTCTCCTCCGCCGGGAGCGTAAGGAGGGGCTAATCGCCCGGATAATATACCGCGGGGAGTGGGGCCTGCGCGTGGTCAACGGAGACAAAAAAGAGAGGAGCGGCAATCCGTGAAGGATTGTCGCTCCTCTTTGATTCGTTGAATGAGGTGTTGCGCCTCATTCAACTTGTTCGGGTTACTCCTGAGCCGGAACAGCGAGGTCCGTAACCGTTACGTAGCGCGAACCGTTAAATTGCGCATAGATGCGGTCGATGCCGGTAAAGGTCAGCGTCCTCTTGTCATCCGATACGGAGAGAACGATGTCGATGCGTCCATATCCACCGTCGGCGGTACCTGCACCTATCTGCGAGAGCGTCAGCGTCTTGGCCGACGGGTCGTAGACGTAGGTTACAAGAGCGGAGAGGACATCCTCAAATTTGTAGCTGGAGCTCCAGTACTGAGCGACAAAGTAGGCCTTACCCTTGTCAGGGTTACCGATGGCATTCTTGTCAATTGATATCTTGATGCAACCCTTGACATCCTTGCCGCCATCGTGGGCAAGCTGGCTTCCCTCGACATAGAAGTCGGTGGGACCGTTCCACTCGCCCTCATCGGCGATGGGGCTGTAGGTCTTGGCGTTCATGTCGATGTTGTACTTGGTCTCCTGACCGTCGCAGGTCAGCGTAACGATGCCGTCGGAGATGGTGTAGGTACCCTCCTTCGTGCCAATCTTGCCGCCGCCGAAGCCGTCGAGTACCAGCTCGTCACCCGAGCCGCTTGCAGGCTTGTAGCTGCCGGCCTCCTTGCCCTTCTCGATGAGGTTCGTCGTGCTGCCGTCATAGGTGTACTGGAGCAGCTTCTCGCCCTCCTTCATAACGAAGCCCGTTGCCGAAGCGTCGCCGAGCGATTCTCCGTTGGTGAACTCCATGTCAACCTTGGTGAGCTGGTAGCCCTCGCGCTCGAAGAGGTAGTATGCGGTGCCCGTCGACGTCTTGACCTCGAGCAGGTACTTGCTGCCGCCTGCGTTGCCGGCCGAGATGAAGCTCGAAAGGTCGTTCTTGCTCATGATGTAGAAGCGGACGTTGTCCGGCATATCCTCGAGCAGGTTGCTTACCCATGCGACGGTCATCTCATCGTCGTAACGGCCCGACAGACCGTAGAACTCGCACGATGCTGCGTTGTATGCGAACTGCTTGGTCGACTCGTCGTAGCTAATCATGCCCTGGAAGTCGAACTTGTTTGCGTCGGTGGTCTTCACCGAGAATGCGGTGTTCGACTTAATCTCGGCCTCGAGCGTCGTGGCGTCGTAGCGCTCCAGCTTGCCGAGCTGGGTCGTGTTGATGAAGAAGCCCTTGTAGTTGCCGACCAGTGCCTTGCCTACGAAGTCGTTCTTCTCGCTCGATTTGATGGTCATGGTGAGGGGCTCGGCCGGCATGACGAGCGTCCAGTAGCTGTTGAAGTCCCAGCCGTTGTCCTCGAAAATCGTCTGGTCTTCGTAGTGGGTGCCGGTGCGCTTGCCGACGATGGTTACCGAGTAGTTGTAGCCCAGGTCGACCTCATAGGTGAACTGTACGACCTGATTGTAGAAACCGCGGTACATCTTGTTGCCGTCCTCGTCGAGCACGGGGTCGCCGTTGTCGTCCTTTACCAGGGCGTTGAGCATGTTGATGTAGGCGTAATCGTCGCCTTCAAGCGTGATGTCGTTGTACTCGGTAGCGGTGGTAACGTCCAGAGATACGTCGTGAGCCGGCATCGTGAACTTGAAGGTGTACAGCTTGTAGTCGGGCTGCAGCTTCACGTCGCCCTCCTGCTTGCAGAACTCGCCCAACTCCGAACCGTAGGCTATGCTGGTGATACCGAGCGAAAGGTCCGTGACGTTGACGTAGAAGGTAATCTCGGTTCCCGAAACGGCCGACTGGGGAACGTTCACGAAGTTGAAGGTGTCGGAGTTGTCGTAGTAAATCGAATACTCGGTCGGGGCCATTTCACGCACCTCGATGTTGAGCGTCACGTCGCTGGCCGGCATCGTGAAGGTGTAGTTGAAGGTGTTGGTCTCGGCATCCGAGGAGACGAACGTGCAGGGCTCCTCGTTATAGTGGACCGTAACGATTTCCATGCCTTCGGCCGGAACAATGCTCAGGGGACCTTCGTCGCCGGCTTTGGCCGATTCAGCCACGGTGACCTGATAGTTTTCGGACGTCGGAACCGTGATGGCGAAGCTTGGTGCCGCACCTTAGGTGTTGTCCTCCGAGCATCCTGCTGCGCCTGCGAGCAGGGCGCCCATCAGCAGAAACTTGAGAAATGGGTTTTTCATAAAAGGTACTTAAGGGGGTTAAACAATTGCGGAGGATTAAATGGCCCCTCCGTTCGGCCATTATCGTTGGGTTACTCTATGCTGGTTGGTTTATAAAACGAAACCCGCTCCTGCGAAACGGGGGAGGGGGCGTCGGCTCTCTCCGGGGCGGTATACGCCTGACCGACCCGGTCTTCAAACAACACGGCCGCAATAATATTACGAAATTTTTTTCAAAACGGCAATCCCGAATTTTATCTTTTTTGACTGAAAACTTTTTTTCTCAATACAGTGCGTGTCGATGGACGCTTTTGTGTATGTTGACCGATTTCGGATATTGGCGCAGGCGGAGTGTAAGGAACGGTTGCCCTGATTTTGAATAACTTTCGAATAGCTTTCGAATTCGACCGTGTCGGAACTCCCGGCCGGTGCGGGAGCGGTGCAGACAAAGCGGGCGGGAATCCGTATGTGCCGGATTCCCGCCCGTTGCCGAACCCCGTGGTCCCTGGCGCAGAGCCGCTTTGCCGTCGGGGTGTATGGTTATAAATAAGGTATGCGCTCAGTGTCTGCGGCGCGGACGGTGTCCGTGTGAAGCCGGAGCCTGGTGCTCGTCCGAAGGTGACGGCCTGCCCGGAGCGGTCTTCGGTGCCGCGTCGGGCAGCACCAGCTCGAAGTCGAGCTGACGCTTGCGCAGGTCGGCGCTCTTGACGCGGATGCGCACGGCGTCGCCCAGCGTGAAGCGGCGGCCCGTCGAGCGCCCCACAATCTCGTAGCGCTGCTCGTCGAAGGCGTAGTAGTCGCCCGGGATGTCGCGCAGGAAGGACATACCCTCGATGTGCGTCTCGTCCAGTTCGACATAGACGCCCCACTCGGTCAGCCCCGAGATGTGTCCGTCGAACTCCTGCCCGATGCGCTCCTTCATGAACTCCACCATCTTGTACTTGATGGAGGCTCGTTCGGCCTCGGCGGCTATCACCTCGCGCTCCGAGGCATGCACGCAGAGCTTCTCGAGCGTCTCCTTGTCGGCCGAGCGGCCCCCTTCGAGGTAGCGGGCCAGCAGCCGGTGGACCATCATGTCGGGATAGCGGCGGATGGGCGAGGTGAAGTGCGTGTAGTAGGGGAAGGCGAGGCCGTAGTGGCCGATGTTGTCGGTCGAGTAGTAGGCCTTGGCCATCGAGCGGACGGCCATCGTCGTCACGGCGTTCTCCTCGGTCGTGCCCTTGATTTGGGCGAAGAGCTTGTTGAGCTCCTTGGCCACGGCGCGCCCCTTGGTCGCCTTGAAGATGTGGCCGAAGCGGAGGATGAACTGGCGGAAGCGGTCAAGCTTCTCCTCGCTCGGCGTGTCGTGGACGCGGTAGACCATCGTGCGCTCGACATGGCGCCCCTTTTCGGTCTTGCGGCGGCCGCAGAACTCGGCCACGCGGCGGTTGGCCAGCAGCATGAACTCCTCAATCATCTGGTTCGACTCCTTCTGCTCCTTGATGTAGACCCCCAGCGGCTTGCCCGACTCGTCGAGGCGGAACTTCACCTCCTCGCGGTCGAACGAGATGGCGCCGTGCTTGAAGCGTTCGCGGCGCAGCGCCTGGGCCAGCCGGTTGAGCGTCAGAATCTCCTCGGCATAGTCGCCCTTTCCGGTCTCGATGACCTCCTGCGCCTCGGCGTAGGTGAAGCGGCGGTCCGAATAGATGACCGTGCGGCCGAACCACTCGTCGAGCAGCTCGAGGTTCTCGTTGATGGTGAAGACGGCCGAGAAGCAGAGGCTCGCCTCGTGGGGCCGCAGCGAGCAGAGCTCGTTCGAGAGGCGCTCGGGAAGCATCGGAACGGTGCGGTCGACCAGATAGACCGACGTGCCGCGCTCCTCGGCCTCGGTGTCAATCGTGTCGTGGGGATGGACGTAGTGCGTCACGTCGGCGATGTGGACGCCCACCTCCCATACGCCGTCGCTGATGCGGCGGATTGAGAGCGCGTCGTCGAAGTCCTTGGCGTCGGCCGGGTCTACGGTGAAGGTGGTTACGCGGCGGAAGTCGCGCCGGCGGTCAATCTCCTGCTGCGTGATGCGGCCGTCGATGGCCTGGGCCGCCTCCTCGATTTCGGGCTCGAAGCGGTAGGGGAGGTCGTATTCGGCCAGGATGGCGTGCATCTCCGTGTCGTTGTTGCCCGCAAGGCCCAGCACGTCGACCAGCTCGCCCACGGGGCTCTTGCTGCCGAGCGCCCATTCGGCGATGCGGACCACCACCTTCTCGCCGTCCTTGACCTGGGGATACTTCTTCTTGGGCAGGAAGATGTCCATGGGCATCTTGCGCGAGTCGGGCTTGACGAAAATCTGGTGGGCCCCCACCTCCGCAACGCCGACATAGGGCTTGCGGCTCCGCTCGACGATGCGCGTCACCTCGCCCTCCATCTTGCCGTCGCGCGACTTGTGGAGGACGGCCACCTCCACGCGGTCGCCGTCCAGGGCGTTGGCCGCATGGCGCTGGTTGACGAAGATATCCTCCTCGAGCCCCTCGACGCGGATGTAGAGCGAGCCGCTCGAGGTCATGTCGGCGATGCCTTCGTAGTGGGGCAGGTGGGAGTTCGTCAGGCGGTACTTGCCGCGCGAGCACTCCTCGACGATGCCCTGGTCGAAGAGCCGCTCGAGGATGTCGAACGTCTCGCGGCACCCCTCCTTCGAGGCGCCTCCCGAGACCGAGGCCAGGTGCTTGAGCGTGAACTTATTGTTGGGAAACTCCCGGAAGAGGCCCAGAATGACGACCTCGCGGTCTTGCTTTCCGCCACCCTTGGCGGAGCGGGTTTTCGTCTTTCGTGTCATCAGTTTTCGAATATTTGCAGGGCGAGACGTTTCATGAAGTCGATGCCCGCGGGAATCGCCCGTTCGTCGGGGCAGAAGGTGCCCGTATGGGGACGTCCCGCATCGGGACCGACGCCCAGCCGGTAGAAAATCGCCGGATACTTCGTGCAGTAGAAGCCGAAGTCCTCGGCCGTGGTGCGCAGCGGGAGCATCTCGACCCGGAAGTCGGGCTTGGCCGCCAGCACGGCCAGCCGCGTGAGCACCTCGTCGTTGACCACGCAGGGGTAGCCGCGGTTGATGTCGACCCCGGTGCTCACGCCGTGGCGGGCATCGATGTCGGCGGCGATGTTGCGCAGCCGCTGCTGGATGATGGTGCGCTCGCGCTCGTCGAAGGTGCGCAGCGTCCCCTCCATGTAGACCTTGTCGGGGACGATGTTGGTGGCGCCGTCGGCCTCGACGCGGCCAATCGACAGCACGCACTCCTCGCTGTTGAGCGCCAGCAGCCGCGTCACCAGCTCGGCGGCCGCCGCCACGGGGTCCTTGAGCTGCTGCCGCATGGCGCCGTGGCCGCCCGTGCCGTGGAGCGTGAAGCGCAGCTCGTCGCTGGCGGCCATGTACTTCCCGGCGCGGAAACCGAGCGTACCGACCGGCAGGCGCGCCTCGACGTGTTCGCCGATGAAGGCGCGCACGTCATACCCCTCGAAGGGGTTCTCGGCCAGCACGAGCGATGCGCCGCCCGGGTTGCACTCCTCGCCGGGCTGGAAGAGCCCGAAGAGGGTACCTTCGAAGTCGGGCGCGGCGGCTAGCTGCTGCAGCACGCCGAAGAGTACGGCGGCGTGCACGTCGTGGCCGCAGGCGTGCATCACGCCGGGGTGCTGCGAACGCCACGCCACGTCGCACTGTTCGTCGATGGGCAGTGCATCGATATCGGCGCGCAGCACGACGGCGCGCCGCAGGTTGCCGTGCCCCTCGATGCGGGCCAGAACGCCCGTACGGGCGATGGGCCGGTGCTCGATGCCCAGCTTCGTGAGCTCCTCGGAGATGAAGCGGGCGGTCTGGCGCTCTTCGAACGAGAGTTCGGGTTGCGCATGCAGGTGACGGCGAAATTCGACGGGGGTCATGTCTCTGTTGTTGAAATCGGCTTGAAATACAAAATGTTTGTGCGCTGCGGAGCCTCTCCGGCGCAGATGCATCCGCGGCGCAGAGGGGGTCGTTGCGACCGCCGCCGTGCCGAAGGTTGCGTAAAGATAGGGATTGTTTCCGAATTAAGGAAACATCCCGCGGCTCTTTTTTCGGGGCGGATGGGGCCGCAACCGCCTCCGGGCAGCGTTTCCGAGGTCTTTGGGGTGGCGCTGCCGGAACTCCGGGGACGACAAGGTCGGGGTCTTCGGGTGGCGGCGTTGCCGGGGGCTCCGGGACGGTGGGGTCGGGCCCTTTCGGGCGTCCGGCTGCGGCGGCCCGTCGTCAGAAGATGGTCCGGGCTATCTCGATGATGTTCTCGGCCTTGCCCATCGGGTAGTAGTGGAGCACGGGGACGCCCGCCTGCTTCAGCTCGCGGCTCTGGGCGATGGCCCACTCGGTGCCGATGCGCCGCACGGCCTTCGCATCGTCGCGGTGGGCGAGCACCTCGCGCTCGAGCTCCCACGGAATGTGGCAGCCGAAGGTCTGGGGCAGCAGCGTGAGGTGGCGTACGGTCGACAGGGGCTTGATGCCGGGGATAATCGGCACGGTGATGCCCGCCTCGCGGCAGCGCTGCACGAAGTCGAAGAAACGGGCGTTGTCGTAGAAGAGCTGCGTGACGACGTACGAGGCGCCGGCGTCGACCTTGGCCTTCAGGAAGGCGATGTCGCTCTCGGGCGAGGCGGCCTCCTGATGGGTCTCGGGGTAGCCCGCCACGCCGATGGAGAACTTCGAGTGGTGGCAGACCTCCACCTCGCCGTCGACGAACTCGCCGCGGTTCATCGCCGCAATCTGGCGGACGAGGTCCACGGCGTGGGCGTGGCCCTGTGGGTGGGGCATGAAGTGACGCTCGTTCTGCGACTTGTCGCCGCGCAGCGCCAGCACGTTGTGCAGCCCCAGGAAGTCCATGTCGATGAGCGCATCCTCGATGTCGTACTTCGAGAGTCCGCCGCAGATGAGGTGGGGGACCGTCGTCACGCCGTAGCGCTTCTCGATGGCGGCCGAGATGCCCACCGTTCCGGGACGGCGCCGCACGACGTGCCATTCGATGCCGCCGTCGGGGCGCTGCGTCTGCTTGATGCCCTCGCGGTGGAAGGTGATGTTGATGTAGGCCGGGTCGAACTCCATGAGCGGGTCGATGGCCCCGAAGACGCCCCCCATGCCGTCGCCCTTGAGGGGAGGCAGCAGCTCGAAGGCAAAACGGGTCTTCCGCTCTTCGAGCGCCCGGTTGATGATGTCGGTAACGTTCATTTCTGCTTGTTGTCTGTCTTGTCGTGTCGGCCGGCGGCTCAAAGGTTGTTGGGCAGCAGCCGGCGGAGCGTCTCCTCGTCCAGGCCGCGGCGTGCGGCGTAGTCGCGCAGCTGCTCCTGGTCGATGTGCCCCACCGAGAAGTACTCGGCATCGGCGAAGAGGAGTCCGCAGAGCGCCTCGCCGGGGTCAATCATCCAGTTCTCGGTCAGCCGCATGCCCGTCGTGCGCTCGACGGCCAGCAGGTCGAACACTTCGCGCTTGAGCGAGTGGTCGGGCGAGGCGGGGTAGCCGAAGGCCATGCGCCGTCCGCGGTAATGGCCGGCAATCACCTCCTCGGGCGAGGGCTGCTCGCCGCCCTCGTAGCCCCACATCCGGCGCCGTACGAAGAGGTGCACCACCTCGGCGAAGGCCTCGGTCAGACGGTCGGCCAGCAGCTTGGCCATGATGGCCGAGTAGTCGTCGCCCGCGGCGCGGAACTTCTCGGTGAGCTCCTTGAGGCCGATGCCGGCCGTCACCGCAAAGCAGCCGAGCCAGTCCCCCTCGGGGGCGATGAAGTCGGCCAGCGAGCGGTTCTGCTCGCCGCGCGTCTGGTTGCGCAGCATGGCGAAGCGGTAGTTGCGCCCCTTGGCGTCGGTGGCGACGATGTCGTCGCCCTCCCTATGGGCGGGGAAGATGCCGACGGCGGCCTGGAGCGTCAGCAGATGCTCCTCGGCGATGTGGTGCAGCAGCGCCTGCGCGTCGTCGAAGAGCTTGCGCGCCTCGGCCCCCTTCTCGGGGTGGTCGAGGATGGCGGGGTAGCGCCCCGCAAGCCCCCAGGCCGGGAAGAAGAAGTTCCAGTCGATGTAGGGGGCGGCGTCGGCGACGTCGAAGTCGGGGAAGACCATCCGTCCCGGATAGAGCGGCTCGACGGGCCGGTGCGGCTCCTCCTCGAGTGCCCGGCGCTTCACCTCGGCGTAGGGGAGCAGCCGGCGGGCCGCCTCGGTGCGGCGGTATTCGGCGCGCAGCTGCTCCTGGCGGCGCTTTACCTCCCCGGCGTAGGCTTCGCGGTCGGGACCGAGCAGGCGGGAGAGGATGAGGCTGTTGCGGCTGGCGTTGAGCGAGTGTGCGACCACGCCCGAGTAGAGCGGCGCAATCTTCACGGCCGTGTGGAGCTCCGAGGTGGTGGCCCCGCCGATGATGACCGGGATGCGCAGTCCGCGCCGCTCGAGCTCCTCGCAGACGTGCGCCATCTCGTCGAGCGACGGGGTGATGAGTCCGCTCAGGCAGATGCAGTCGGCCGGCCAGGCCTGCGCCTCGTCGACGATGCGCGACGGCTCGACCATCACCCCCAGGTCGCGGATTTCGTAGCCGTTGCAGGCCATCACTACCGAGACGATGTTCTTGCCGATGTCGTGCACGTCGCCCTTGACCGTGGCAATCAGCACGCGCCCCGCCTTGGCCGAGGACTGCTCGCCGCTGCGTTCGATGTAGGGGGTCAGCACCGCCACGGCGCGCTTCATGACGCGGGCGCTCTTGACCACCTGGGGCAGGAACATCTTGCCCGCGCCGAAGAGCGTGCCCACCTGCTCCATGGCCGGCATGAGCAGCGTGTCGATGACCGCCATGGGGCTGCCCAGCGTCCTTAGCCCCTCGAGCGCATCCTCCTCGATGTGCTCCGTGATGCCCTTGCGCAGCGCATGGGCAATGCGCTCGGCCAGCGGCTCCGCGCGCCAGGCGTCGTCGGGGGCCTGCTGCCCCTGCCCGGCCGTCTGGTGCACCTGCTGCGCATATTCCGAGAGCCGCTCCGAGGCGTCGGGACGGCGGCAGAGAATCACATCCTCGACCCGTTCGAGCAGCTCGGGCTCGATTTCATCGTAGAGGCGCAGCATCTGCGGGTTGACGATGCCCATGTCCATCCCGGCGCGGATGGCGTGGTAGAGGAAGACCGAGTGCATCGCCTCGCGCACGGCGTTGTTGCCGCGGAAGGCGAACGAGAGGTTCGAGACGCCGCCCGAAACCTTGGCGTAAGGCAGGTGAGCCTTAATCCAGCGCACCGCCTCGATGAAGTCCAGCGCATAGCGGTCGTGCTCGGCGATGCCTGTCGCCACGGCCAGGATGTTGGGGTCGAAGATGATGTCCTCGGGCGGGAATCCCGCCTCGGTCAGCAGCCGGTAGGCCCGCGCCGCCACCTCGATTTTGCGCTCGTAGGTGTCGGCCTGCCCCCGCTCGTCGAAGAGCATCACCACCACGGCGGCGCCGTAGCGGTGGATTTCGCGGGCGCGCCGCAGGAAGGACTCCTCGCCCTCCTTGAGCGAGATGGAGTTGACCACGGACTTGCCCTGCGTCACCTCGAGCCCCGTGCGGAGCACCTCCCACTTCGACGAGTCAATCATCGTCGGCACGCGGGCGATTTCGGGCTCCGAGGCCATCAGGTTGAGGAACGTGCGCATGGCCTCCACGCCGTCAATCAGACCGTCGTCCATGCAGACGTCGACAATCTGCGCTCCGGCCTCGACCTGGGCGCGGGCCACCGAAAGGGCCTCCTCGTAGTTGTGTTCGCGGATGAGCCGCGCGAAGCGTGCCGAGCCGGCCACGTTGGTCCGCTCGCCCACGTTGATGAAGTTCGCCTCGGGGACAATCCGCAGCGGCTCCAGACCGCTCAGCACCGTCTCGTGGCGCGGCGCGGGGAGCGGACGCGGGGCGTAGCGGCCCACAATCTTCGAGAGCTCGAAGATGTGCTCGGGCGTGGTGCCGCAGCAGCCTCCCACGATGTTGAGCAGACCGCGGCGCAGGTACTCCTCCACGTCGGCGGCGAACATCTCGGGGGTCTCGTCGTAGCCCCCCATGACGTTGGGAAGTCCGGCATTGGGGTGGGCCGAGACGCGCACCTCGGCCACCGCCGCCAGCCGCTCCAGATAGGGGAGCATCTGACGCGCGCCGTAGGCGCAGTTGAGCCCCACGGAGAGGAGTCGCGCATGCGACACCGAGACCCAGAAGGCCTCGACGGTCTGCCCCGAGAGGGTGCGGCCGCTGGCGTCGGCCAGCGTCCCCGAGACCATCACCGGAAGCTGCCGCCCGAGCTCCTCGCCCAGACGGTCGACGGCATAGAGCGCCGCCTTGGCGTTGAGCGTGTCGAAGACCGTCTCGATGAGCAGCACGTCGGCGCCCCCTTCGACCAGTCCGCGGGCCTGCTCGCCGTAGGCCTCGGCCAGCTGCGAGAAGGTCACCTCGCGCGCGGCGGGGTCGCTCACGTCGGCCGACATCGAGGCCGTGCGGTTGGTCGGCCCCATCGAGCCCGCGACGAAGCGGGGCTTCGAGGGGTTGCGCTGCGTATACTCGTCGGCCGCCGCACGGGCGATGGAGGCCGCCGCGCGGGCAATCTCTCTCGCGAGGTCGCTTATGCCGTAGTCGGTCAGCGAGATGGCGTTGGCGTTGAACGAGTTGGTGGTTATCAGGTCGGCGCCGGCCTGGAGGTAGCGCGTATGGATTTCGCGGATGATGTCGGGCCGCGTCAGGTTGAGCAGGTCGTTGCAGCCGCGCAGCTGTCCGGGCAGCTCACGGAACCGCTCGCCGCGGTAGTCCGCCTCGGAGAGCCCGTAGCGCTGGACCATCGTGCCGAAGCCGCCGTCGAGCAGCAGGATGCGCTCCTGCAGGGCGTCGTTGAGTCTGTTGTGCGTCATCTTACCGTTCGTGAATCTCTATTTCGAAGATTTTGTCCCAGTTCTTGCCCGTGACGAAGATGCGTCCGCCCGCCTGGTCGTAGGCGATGCCGTTCAGTACGTCGGTCTCGGGCCCCACCTCCTCCTCCGGAAGCAGCCCCGTGAGGTCGACGACCCCCTCGACAACCCCCGTTGCGGGGTTGATGATGACAATCTGGTCCGTCACGTAGACGTTGGCCCAGATGCGGCCGTCAATCCACTCCAGCTCGTTGAGCATCCCGACGGGGGCTCCCGCGAGGGTCACGGCCGTGCTCTTGAGCCGCTTGAAACTCTCCGGGTCAACCGTGTGGATGTACTCCGAGCCGTCGCTCATGTAGAGCATCTTCCCGTCGGTGGTGAGCCCCCACCCCTCGCCCGGGTAGCGGTACTCGCGCAGCTTGGCGCCCGTGGAGGCATCCCAGACGTAGGCCTTGTTCGACTGCCAGGTGAGCTGGTAGACCTTGCCGTCGAGCAGCGTGATGCCCTCGCCGAACTCCGAGCGCGGAAGCCGCGCGACGACCTGCGAGCGGTCGGTCGCGAGCTCCGTGCGGCGCAGCAGCGACTGCCCGAGCTGGCCGGTCCCCTCCCACAATTCGCCGTCGGCGAACTGCAGCCCCTGCGTGTAGCTTTGGGTCGAGTGGGGGTAGGTGTTGCGGACCGTGTAGGTGTAGTGCTTCGGCTCGGGGGGCGTCTCGACCTGCTGCGCGCTGCGCGTGCGGCCTCCGCAGCCGCCCAGGAGCGCCGCTGCGAGCAGAAGTTCGGCTATTGCTTTCATCGTGTGTCGGTTTTGTCTCGTTACAGCCCCGACGCGGAGCCGGGGTAAATTGTGCACAAAGGTACGAAAAAGCGCGCATATTCCGGCTCTTTTTTCTCGGCTTTTCGGCTTCCGGCAGCGGCCCGGCAGCCGGTCGGTTGGTGACGGCACGGGGTGCGATGCGCCCCGCCACGCGGGCCATACATCTTTTTATTGTGAAAAAGCTATTGCTTTGTTTCAGATTTTCACTATCTTTGCAACCCGATTTCGACAAACGGAAAACGAATACAGAAACCATATCAGTATGAAAATCGTAAGAGAACAACGCGAGCAGAATACGTCGCTCATCCGGGTGACGGTGGGCCAGGAGGATTACCGCGAGGAGGTCGAGAAGGCCCTGCGCGAGTACAAACGCAAGGCCAACATTCCGGGCTTCCGTCCCGGCATGGTCCCCATGGGCATCATCAAGAAGATGTACGGCAAGGGCGTCCTGGCCGAGCAGTCCTACCGCAAGGCGTCGAACTCGGTATTCGAGTACCTCCAGAAGGAGAACATCGACTACCTGGGCGACGTGATTCCGTCGGAGGAGCAGGGTGCCTTCGACTTCGACAGCGGCACCGAATTCGAATTCGTCTTCGAAATCGGCGAGGCTCCCGAGCTGAAGCTCGACCTCTCGGAGAAGGACAAGCTGACCTACTACAAAATCAAGATTGACAAGAAGATGCACGAGGACTTCCGCTCGAACTACCTGCGTCGCTACGGCCGTCTGGTCGACGCCGACGCGGTGACTTCGGACGAGGCGCTGTCGGTTACGCTCGACAACGGCGAGATGAAGGTCGAGGATGCCTACGTGGGTCTGATTTCGATGCCCGAGGAGGAGCGCAAGCCCTTCATCGGCAAGAAGGTGGGCGACAAGATGACGGTCAACGTCAACGAGCTCTACCGCACCCCCTCGCAGCGCGCCGCCGTGCTGCAGGTCAAGGAGGGCGAGCTGGAGCACATCAAGCCCGAATTCGAGCTGGAGATTACCCGCATCCGCAAGTTCGCCGAGCCGGAGCTCAACGAGGAGTTCTTCAAGATGGCCTTCCCCGCCGGCAACGTGACGACGGCCGAGCAGTTCGAGGCCTTCATCGACGAGCAGATTGCATCGGAGCTCCGCCGCGAGAGCGACTACCTCTTCACGCTCGAGGTGCGTGACTACCTGGTCAAGAAGGCCGACCTGAAGATGCCCGAGGCATTCCTCAAGCGCTGGCTCTACACCATCAACGAGGGCAAGTTCACGATGGAGGAGATTGAGAAGGACTTCGACCAGTTCCTCAAGATGTTCACCTGGAACTACATCCAGAAGCAGATTATCAAGCAGGAGAACATCACCGTCTCGGCCGACGAGGCTACTGCCGAGGCCAAGGCCTTTGCACAGGCTCAGTTCGCCCAGTACGGCATGCCTTCGGCTCCCGACGACATGCTGGCCGGCTACGCCAAGCAGATTCTCGAGAACAAGGAGCAGGGCCAGAAGATTTACGAGAAGCTCTACGAGACGAAGGTCGTAGAGGCTGTCAAGGCGAAAATCAAGGTGAGCGAGAAGAGCGTCTCGGCCGAGGAATTCGCCAAATTGGCCAAGGAACTTTAGGAATTGCCGAAAAATCCTTATCTTTGAACTTTGCAGGCGTGATGTTTGCAAAGTTCTTTTTTTTGAAACGCCCGCGCGGGGAGACTCCGACCGAAGAGGCTCCGGCCGGTGCGCGGAAAAGGTGGGAGGTGGCCCCTCCGGCACTCCGGCGCGGGGTGCGTCGTCCGTCGTGCGCCTGCGGGACACGACGGAGGTGGTTGCGCCGGGACGCGGGGTGCAGGCCGGGGAGATTCTCCCGAAACGAGCATCAAACTTATGTCAGAATTTGAAAAATACGCCCGGAAACAGTGCGGCATCAGCTCGCTGAAGCTGCACGACTTCCAGTCGGTGAGCGCCGCCTACGTCTCGCCGACCATCATCGAGGAGCGGCAGCTCAACGTCGCCACGATGGATGTCTTCTCGCGCCTGATGATGGACCGCATCATCTTCCTCGGCGCCCCCATCTACGACGATGCCGCCAACATCATCCAGGCGCAGCTGCTCTTTCTCGAGTCGGTCGACCCCGAGAAGGACATCCAGATTTACATCAACTCGCCCGGCGGCTCCGTCTCGGCCGGACTCGGCATCTACGACACGATGCAGCTGGTGAGCCCCGACGTGGCCACCATCTGCACGGGACTGGCCGCCTCGATGGGCGCCGTGTTGCTCACGGCCGGCGCCCGGGGCAAGCGCTCGGCGCTGCCCCATTCGCGGGTAATGATTCACCAGCCGCTGGGCGGTGCCCAGGGTCAGGCCTCCGACATCGAAATCACGGCCCGTGAAATCCTCAAGACCAAACGCGAGCTCTACGAAATCCTCTCGGCGCACTCGGGGGTCTCGCTCAAGAAAATCGAACGCGACGCCGACCGCGACTACTGGCTCACGGCCGCCGAGGCCCGCGAGTACGGCCTCATCGACGAGGTGCTGGCCAAACGAGAGAAGAAATAGAACGATGGCTCAAGGAAAAAACAATAACCCGCATACTCCCAAGGGGGGAGACCGCTGCTCGTTCTGCGGCGCCTCCCGTGAGGAGGTGGAGATTCTCTTTCAGGGCGCCGACGGCGCCAACATCTGCAACCGCTGCATCGAGAACGGCTACCGGATTCTCACCGAAAACGAGGTGGAAGGCAGCCGCCAGCAGGCCGCTCCGCTCAAGGCCGAAGACCTGCTCAAACCTGCCCAAATCAAGGAGTTCCTCGACCAGTACGTCATCGGTCAGGAGGAGGCGAAGCGCTACCTGTCGGTGGCCGTCTACAACCACTACAAGCGGTTGCTCTGCGCCGCGAAGGGGGCCTCGAAGGAGGACGACGTCGAAATCGACAAGTCGAACGTGGTGCTCGTCGGCCCCACCGGTACGGGCAAGACGCTGATGGCCCGCACGATTGCCCGTCTGCTGAAGGTTCCCTTCACGATTGTCGATGCCACGGTGCTCACCGAGGCCGGCTACGTGGGCGAGGATGTCGAGAGCATCCTCTCGCGGCTGCTCCAGGTGGCCGACTACAACGTCGAACTGGCGCAGCGGGGCATCGTCTTCATCGACGAAATCGACAAAATCGCCCGCAAGGGCGACAACCCCTCCATCACGCGTGACGTCTCGGGTGAAGGGGTGCAGCAGGCGCTGCTGAAGATTCTCGAGGGTACGGTGGTCAACGTTCCGCCCCAGGGCGGGCGCAAGCACCCCGAGCAGAAGTTCATCCAGGTCGACACGCGCAACATCCTCTTCATCTGCGGAGGCGCATTCGACGGCATCGAGAAGAAAATCGCCCAGCGGCTCAACACGCGCGCCATCGGCTACGGACAGTCGGGCGCCGGCCATATCGACCGCAGCAACCTGATGCAGTACGTCACGCCGCAGGACCTCAAGTCCTTCGGTCTGATTCCCGAGCTGGTGGGACGTCTGCCGGTGCTCACCTACATGCAGCCGCTCGGCCGCGACGCCCTGCGCTCGATTCTCACCGAGCCCAAGAATGCCATCATCCGCCAGTACAAGCGGCTCTTCGAGATGGACGGCATCGAGCTGGAGTTCGAACCCGCGGCGCTCGACTACATTGTCGACAAGGCGGTCGAGTTCAAGCTCGGCGCACGCGGCCTGCGCTCCATCTGCGAGGCGGTGATGATGGATACGATGTTCGAGCTCCCCTCGTCGGGCGAGCGCAAGTTCACCGTGACGGCCGACTACGCCGCCGCGAAGCTCGAGAAGGCGAAGAGCCTCGCCCAGATGAAGGAGTCCTGAGCACCGCAACGTACCCTCCGGAAAACGAAAACCTTAAATCTTTGAGATAATATGTCTACCAATTCCAAACTTTCGCGAGTAGCCGACAACATCCGGATTCTGTCGGCCGCGATGGTCGAAAAATCGAAATCGGGCCACCCGGGCGGCGCCATGGGCGGCGCGGACTTCATCACGGTGCTCTACGCCGAGTTCCTGCGCTACGACCCCTCGAACATGCGCTATCCGTTCCGTGACCGCTTCTTCCTCGACCCGGGACACATGTCGCCGATGCTCTACTCGACGCTCTCGCTGGCGGGCTTCTATACGACGGAGGACCTCCAGTCGCTGCGCCAGTGGGGCAGCATCACGCCGGGCCATCCCGAGGTGGATGTCCTCCACGGCGTGGAGAATACCTCGGGCCCGCTGGGCCAGGGCCATGCCATGGCACTCGGTGCAGCCATTGCCGAGCGTTTCCTGGTAGCGCGCTTCGGCGAGTGGATGGCCCACAAGACCTATGCCTACATCTCCGACGGCGGCGTTGAGGAGGAGATATCGCAGGGCGTGGGCCGCATCGCCGGCCATCTGGGTCTGAGCAACTTCATCATGTACTACGACGCCAACAACGTGCAGCTCTCGACCAAGGTCGACGAGGTCGACACGGAGAACGTGGCGATGAAATACGAGGCGTGGGGCTGGAACGTGCTCACCATCGACGGCAACAACATCAACGAGATTCGCGAGGCGCTCGTGGCGGCCAACTCCGAGACCGAGCGTCCGACGCTCATCATCGGCCGTACGGTGATGGGCAAGGGTGCCGTGGCAGCCGACGGCAGCAGCTTCGAGGACCGCGTCTCGACGCACGGACAGCCCCTTTCGGCCGCCGGCGCCGACTTCGCCGCCACGGTCAAGCATCTGGGCGGTGACCCCGAGCACCCCTTCGCCGTCTTCGAGGAGAGCCGCGAGGTCTTTGCCGAGCGGCGCGCCGAGCTGGCGGAGTGGGCCGCCTCGCAGGCCGAGGCGGAGCGCTCGTGGCGCAAGGAGAACAAGGAGCTCTCCCTGAAGCTCGACCGCTTCCTCTCGGGCGAACTTCCCGACATCGACTACAAGAGCATCGAGGTGAAGGCCGACTGCGCAACGCGCGCCGCCTCGTCGTCCGTACTGGCACACTTCGCCGGCCGAATTGAGAACATGGTGGTCGCTTCGGCCGACCTCTCCAATTCGGACAAGACCGACGGCTTCCTCAAGAAGACCAAGGCCTTCACGCGCGGCGACTTCTCGGGCAACTTCTTCCAGCCCGGCGTGGCCGAGCTGACGATGGCCTGCATCATGAACGGCATGGCGCTCCACGGCGGTGTGATTCCCGTCTGCGGCACCTTCTTCGTCTTCTCGGACTACATGAAGCCGGCCGTACGTCTGGCGGCGCTCATGCGTCTGCACGTGATTTACGTCTGGAGCCACGACTCGTTCCGCGTGGGCGAGGACGGTCCGACGCACCAGCCCGTCGAGCACGAGGCTCAGATTCGTCTGATGGAGCACCTGCACAACCACCGCGGCGAGCGCTCGATGGTGGTGCTGCGCCCGGCCGACGGCGACGAGACGGTGATGGCCTGGAAGCAGGCCGTCGAGGAGCAGCGCCCCGTGGCACTCATCCTCTCGCGCCAGAACATCAAGACGCTTCCGGCGCTGGGCAGCGGCAGCCGCCGCGAGGAGGCCGCACAGGTCGCCAAGGGCGGATACGTGGTCTACGACTCGGCCAAACCGGTGGTGGTGATGCTCGCCACGGGCTCCGAGGTGGCCACCCTCATCGAGGGCGCCGAGCTGCTGGCCGCCGAGGGCATTCCCGTCCGCGTGGTCAACATGCCGAGCGAGGGTCTCTTCCGCGACCAGCCCCGCTCCTACCAGGAGAGCGTCCTGCCGCAGGGCGTCATGCGCTACGGCATGACCTCGGGTCTGCCCGTCAACCTGCTGGGTCTGGTGGGCGACGAGAGCCACATCCACGGTCTGAACCACTTCGGCTTCTCGGCACCCTACAAGGTGCTCGACGAGAAGTTCGGCTACAACGGCGCCACCGTGGCCGCCGAGGTCAAGAAGCTCCTCGGCCGGTAGTCCCCGGATTGCATTCCGACACGAAAAAACCTCCGACACCGCAGTGTCGGAGGTTTTTTCGTTGAGGTGTTTGCTGCGGCGCGCGGCGCTCCGGACCGCGGGTCCGGGCCGACGCCCGCCGGCTCAGAGTCCGAACTCCTTGCGGATGAGCTCCACCGCGTCGAGCTTCTCCCAGCCGAAGAACTCGATTTCGCGCTCCACCTCGCGGCCGTTCTCCCACAGCTTCTCGACCCGCTTGAAGGGGCGGTTGCCGAAGTGTCCGTAGGAGGCTGTCGCCTCGAAGATGGGGTTCTTCAGTCCGAAACGCTTGACGATGGCGGCCGGGCGCAGGTCGAAGAGCTTGCCGATGCGGCGGGCAATCTCGCCGTCGGTCATGCCGGCCAGCGCGGCCGGACGCTCCGAGCGGTAGGTGTCGACGTAAATCGAGAGCGGCTCGGCGATGCCGATGGCATACGAGAGCTCGACGAGCACCTCGTCGGCAACGCCCGCAGCCACCAGGTTCTTGGCGATGTAGCGTGCGGCATAGGCGGCCGAACGGTCCACCTTCGAGGAGTCCTTGCCCGAGAAGGCGCCGCCTCCGTGGGCGCCGCGCCCTCCGTAGGTGTCGACGATAATCTTGCGGCCGGTCAGTCCGCTGTCCCCGTGAGGGCCGCCGATGACGAACTTGCCCGTGGGGTTGACGTGGAGGATGTAGTCGTCGCCGATGAGGTCGGCGAGCTTGTCCCCGGCACGCTCCAGACGCGCCTTGACGCGCGGGATGAGAATCGTGCGCACATCTTCGCGAATCTGCTCCTGCATCAGACGCTCGGCCTGCTTCTCGCTGCGGCCCTCGCCCGGGAGGATGAATTCGTCGTGCTGCGTCGAGACGACAATCGTGTGGACGCGCAGCGGCTTGTTGGTCTGCTCGTCGTACTCGATGGTCACCTGCGACTTGGAGTCGGGACGCAGATAGGTCATCACCTTGCCTTCGCGGCGGATGGCGGCCAGCTCCTTCAGGATGACGTGCGAGAGGATGAGCGTCGCGGGCATATACTCGCGCGTCTCGTTGCAGGCGTAACCGAACATGATGCCCTGGTCGCCGGCGCCCTGCTCCTCCTCTTCGGCGCGGACTACGCCCTGGTTGATGTCGGACGACTGCTCGTGGATGGCCGAGAGTACGCCGCACGAGTTGCCGTCGAACTGGTATTCGCTCTTGGTGTACCCGATGCGGTTGATGACGCGGCGTGCAACGCCCTGTACGTCGACGTAGGCGTCCGAGCGCACTTCGCCGGCCACAACGACCAGACCCGTGGTGCAGAGCGTCTCGCAGGCGACCTTCGAGTTGGGGTCGTGGCGCAGAAATTCATCGAGGATAGCGTCGGAAATCTGGTCCGCCACCTTGTCGGGATGTCCTTCGGATACCGATTCCGAGGTAAATAAAAAGCCCATTTTGATACATTTTTAATGGTTAAACGTATAAAATGGGAAAAATCGGCTGATGGAATAAAAAAGCTGTTTTAGCGATTTTTTATTGTGGTTGCAATCAGTCAAATCTTTCCACATTCTCCGCTTTTCATCGAAGCGGACCGCAAAGTTACGCAATATTTCCGGTTCGACAAATTTTTTTTGCGAAAATTGCTTCCGGCCGAAGCGTCAGGGTTCGTACGGGACCGGAAAGGTGGAGCAGAGACAGCGGCCTTCGGCACAGAGCTGAAGGCCGCTGCCGTTCCCGGAGGGGCTTTCCGGGGTATCACTCAGGGACGCAATACGAAGACAATCCGGTATTCGCCCTCGTGCTCGAGCACCGGGCCAATCTGCTCGGCCCATAGCGCGATGCTTCCCCGGTCGTTCCGGATGACGAAGGCCTCGCTGCCGTCGGCAAGACGTTCCCAGCTGCCCGCGCCGCAGCGGTCGGCGATTGCCTCACAACGGCGGAGAAGCTCCCCGCGCAGAGCCTCCCTGGTGGGGTAGCAGTCGGTGAAGCAGCCGCTGATGGTGTGGACGGTCCCGCCCGGCGTTGCGGTGTGGAGCGTGATTTCGCAGGGTGCCCCGTCGAGCCGTCCGCTCATCGTCACCTGGATGTCGGCCGCTCCCAGAAGCCCGCCCATCGCAGCGTTGTATTCGTCCCAGACCTGGTCGACCGCGGCGTCGGCCAGCTCGACGAAGCCGTGCCGGTCGAGCACCTCGAAGGCCTCCTGGAGCGAAGCCCCGAGGGGAATATCCTCCGGCAGGATTCCGACCGACGGCTCAGGTTGGGGAAGGTATTCGTCGATGTCAAACGCCACCAGCGTCACGAAGTTCACCCGTCCGGTTCCCTGCTCGACGCAGGGGAGGTCGTCCGTCCGGTAGAGCACCGCGAAGGTGAGGTCGTGCGTGGTCCAGAGCGTCATTCGTACTCCGTCGGTATGCTCGCCCGAGTGTTGGTATTTGGTTCCGACATAATCCGGCTCCACGCCAATTGTCGCGCGGGTCTCCTCTCCGGGGCAGGTCTCGAGGGGCGTGTCGCCCGCCCGCATGAAGCAGGGCTGGCTGAAGCCGAGGTGTTCGTATTGGCGGTCCTGCTCGGAGAGTCCGTAGCAGAGCGTGAGCCACCAGTTCAGTTCGGCGATGGCTTGGGCGCGGGTGTAGCGCATGGTGGATTTCCTGTCTGGCGAGACGCCGTAGAAGAAGCGGCCGCCCGGCCGCTTCTGGAAGATGATGTTGCCGTCGTCGAGCCGGAGCAGTACCCAAACGTCGGCACCCTTCCAGGCGGCTTGTGCTACGTTGAGTTCTCCGCGGGAGTCGAGTGCGTCGGCCAGGTCGAGGTAATAATGTACGCGCGGAGAGTGAAGGTCGAGCTTCACTTCGCGGTTCTGCGCTGCCAGTTGGGCCGTGAGGAGCAGCATCAGGGCGGTAAGGATGCGTTTCATGGGAAGATTTTTTTAGGGTATCTTTCGGCGCTGCGGCTCCGGACGGGACTTTTGGCCCGAACCGGACCGGGGCTATACAAATATAGTGATTTGCAGCACATATCCGTCCTGTTTGAGATTGATTTCTATCGTTTGCGGCTCCTTCCCCCCGGATGGACAAACCGATTCGGTGCACCGTTTTGCGGAGCCGGCGGCCGGCATTCGGCCCCCGGAGTGCGGTTGCGGCCTGTTTTTCTCTACGGCCAACGTCTCCGTAAGGGGCCGAAACAGCGCGCTACAGCCGTTTTGCACGGTAGATGTTTCGGCGATATTTCGTAACTTTGGATGTTTCGGCGATATTTCGTAACTTTGTAGGTGCAGCCCCGTCTGGAGCACTCCGGAGCAGGGTTGACGAAGCCGCTTCGGCGGCCTGTTCCTGCGGCGCTGCCTCCCCCGGGCGTGCGGCGACATTGCCGAAGCCCGTAAGCCGAGACCCCGACGCGCGGAAGCCGATACCTTTGATACTTTTACCTGTTTACCAACCAAAACCTACCTATGAAGAGACTACTCTTGCCCGCCTTGCTGCTCTTTGCACTTGGCCCGACGGGCGCCAGGGGGCAGCAGACTGCTCCGCTCTACCTGCAGCAGGATGCCCCCATCGAGGAGCGCGTCGAGGATGCCCTGCAGCGCCTCACGCTTGAGGAAAAGGTGGCCCTGTGCCACGCCCAGTCGAAATTCTCCTCGCCGGGTGTCGCCCGGCTCGGCATTCCCGAACTGAAGATGAGCGACGGCCCCCACGGCGTGCGCGCCGAGATTGAGTGGAACAGCTGGCGCCACGCCGGCTGGACCAACGACTCGATTACGGCCTTCCCGGCGCTGACGGCCCTCGCCGCCACGTGGAATCCCCGGATGGCCGCCCTCTACGGCCGTGCCATCGGCGAGGAGGCCCGCTACCGCGGCAAGGATGTCCTGCTGGGTCCCGGAGTCAACATCTACCGCACGCCGCTCAACGGCCGCAACTTCGAGTACATGGGCGAGGACCCCTGCCTGGCCGGCGCAATGGCCGTTCCCTACATCCGGGCGCTTCAGAAGAACGGTGTGGCGGCCTGCGTCAAGCACTTTGCCCTGAACAACCAGGAGCAGTGGCGCACGTCGGTCGACGTCGTTGTGAGCGAGCGCGCCCTGCGCGAACTCTACCTGCCGGCCTTCCACCGTGCGGTGGTCGACGGCGGTGTGTGGAGCATCATGGGCTCCTACAACCGCTATCTGGGGCAGCACTGCTGCCACAACAGCGTGCTGCTCAACGATATTCTGCGCGGTGAGTGGGGCTTCGACGGCTGCGTCATCTCCGACTGGGGCGGAACGCACGACACGCGCGAGGCGGCGCTCAACGGGCTTGACATCGAGATGGGCACCCATACCGACGGCCTGACCACGGAGAGCCGCTCGGGTTACGACGCCTACTACCTGGCTCAGCCCTATCTGGAGTTGCTGCGCAGCGGCGAGCTGCCCCTTGAGACCGTCGACGAGAAGGCCCGCCGCATCCTGCGGCTGATTTTCCGCACCGCGATGAATCCCCGCCGTCCGTGGGGTTCGCTCTGCTCCGAGGAGCACTACGCCGCGGCAAAGGCCATCGGCGACGAGTCGATAGTCCTGCTCAGAAACAACGGCATCCTGCCCCTCGAGACCGACCGCTACGAGCGGATTCTGGTCGTGGGCGACAACGCCACGCGGCGTCTGACCGATGGCGGCGGGTCGTCGGAGCTCAAGACCAAACGGACCATCTCGCCGCTTGAGGCCCTCAAGACGCTCTACGGAGACAAAATCCGCTATGCGCAGGGGTACACCTGCGGCAATCCGCTCTATGGCAAGGTTGAGGAGGTGCCGGCCGCCACGATGGATTCGCTCCGGAGCGAGGCTGTTGCGCTGGCCCGCACGGCCGACGTCGTCATCTACGTCGGCGGACTGAACAAGAATGCCTACCAGGACTGCGAGTCGACCGACCGTCGGTCGTACGACCTCCCCTTCGGGCAGAATGAGCTCATCGAGGCGCTGGCGGAGGCCAATCCCAACCTCGTCGTCGTGAACATCACCGGCAATGCCTACGCCATGCCGTGGGTCGACCGTGTGCCGGCCATTCTGCACGCCTCCTACCTGGGCAGCATGGGCGGGCAGTCGATTGCCGACGTCCTCAGCGGCCGGGTCAACCCCTCGGGCAAGCTGCCCTATTCGATTCCCGTCCGTCTGTCGGACTGCGCGGCGCACGCCTCGGGCGATGCGTCCAACTATCCGGGCATCAAGCCCGAAGGCATCTCCATAAAGAAGGCTCCCGACGCTCCTGCCGACAGCAGGGCCTATCCGCAGGTGACCTACGCCGAGGATATTCTGGTCGGCTATCGCTGGCACGACACCCGGAGAATCCCGGCGCTCTTCCCCTTCGGCCACGGTCTGAGCTATACGACCTTCTCCTACGGGCGGCCTGAGGTGTCGGCCGCGAAGATGGGCCCCGGTGAGCGTCTGGAGATTCGCGTCCCGGTCACCAACGAGGGCTCGCGGGACGGCATGGAGGTGGTGCAGCTCTACGTCGGCGACGACAAGTGTTCGGTTCTGCGCCCGCTTAAGGAGCTCAAGCATTTCCGGAAACTCTTCATCGAGGCCGGCGGGAGTGCCGAGGCGGAGTTTACCCTGACGGAGGATGACCTGAAGTTCTTCGACGAGCAGTCGCACGGCTGGGTAGCCGAAGAGGGCACCTTCACGCTCTACATCGGCTCTTCGTCGACGGATATCCGCCAGAAGGTGAAGTTCCGGTATACGGATTGACGGGCTTCCGCCCGGGAGGCCTTTGCCCGGGATGCAGTCCCATTCGGGTTTTGCCCCTGCTCCGAATGCACCTTTCGCAACGCTCCGCCCTTTTCGGGCTGCACTTCTGCCCCGAACGCTCTTTCCGCAACGCTTCGCCGCTGCTGCAACGGTCTGCCGCCCAGAGGGGCGGCAGACCGTTTTTTTGTGCGAGGGCGGAAGGGTAGGGCGGTGGGGCTGTGTTGTGGCGTAGACTATTTCGGAAAAACTGGGCCGGGACGGCACGCCTTCTTACTCCATTCCGTCACCTGTCTTCGGGGACGTTGCGTTTGTCAGTGCCTCTGCTTTGGCGCGCATGGCTTTGGCCTTCCCGGCCTTGCCGGCACGTTGGTAGAGCCGTGCCATGCACCGGTAGGTCGTGATGCTTAACCGGGTTTGCCGCGGAGTGAGCTGCTGCCGGCCTGTGACCTGTTCGAATACGGGCCATATCCGGCTCGTCATCATTTTCAGTGCAGCCTTGGGCTCTGTGCGGGAGCGTTTCTCGGCCAGTACGGTTCCCGTACGGATGTACCATTCGGAGTATTCGGCCTCGCCGGTCGTTTCGCTCAGCTGTTCGAAGAGCGCTTGCAGGTCGTTGAGTCCGGCTTCCGCCGATGATGCAAACCGGGAGCGAGTCTCTGCGGCGATGAACCGCAGGTGGGCCGATGCGGGCGAAAGCGCTCCGTTTTCGAGTCGGGAGGCCTGTTCCGCAATTCCGAGCAGTGCGTCGCGCCAGGGTGCAAACGACTCGTCGTAAACCGCATCACTGCAGGGCGTGCCGATGTCGGGAAGTTTGGCCAGCAGTTGTTCGGCAAGTGCGACATACTCCGTTGGATATTCGAGCGGCAGCGGCCCGTTGAGCAGGTAGTCAAGCCGTGCCGCGACGGTCGGATTGTCGACGAATGCCGTATATACCGTATCACGAAGCCGATGGAGCTGCTCGGTGAAGGCCCCTTTGTCGGCCTCCATTCCCCACGTGAGGTATTCGTTTGCACGCGAGGGGTCGACCTTCAGGGCTGCACGGTAGAGCAGAAAAGCCATTGCCGGGTTACTTTTGGCGCAGTGGACTGCTGCCTCGTTTTCTGCAAAGAGGATGAGCAGTTCGTCGTAACGCGCTGCGTCGCTCAGCAGCGATGCCGTGGTGTGGAGAAGCCCGGAACGGCTGAGCCGGAAGGGCTTCGGATGCTTTTGTGCGGTGCGTATCGCCTCCATGAAGAGCGTGCCGGCTGCAGTGGTATCTCCACTCACCAGACGCAGCATTCCTTGCGAAAGGAGCCGGTTCCCGCTCTTATACCGTTCGTTAAGACGGGTGAGAATCCGAAGATTTTCAAGTCCTCTTGATGTGGTGTCGGGCGTTGTCCAATAGGGTTGGAGCCAGTATTCGGAGGTGTATTCGACCATCGGGCGGGCATATTCCCTGCATGTTGGCATCATCGAGTCGACGACGTAGGCGAGCAGTCGGGGTGAAGGATGATAGCACATGAAACGTTTCACGCAGTCGGCAGCCACGCTGTCGAGCCCGAGCAGGGCAGCCTGATCTCCCACCCATATCCATCGCTGGGGCGTACGAGTCGGTTTCCGCTGCTCCATCTCGGAGCAGAGTTGCCGATAGTCGTCCAGTACCCTCTTTTGGAGGGTTCTGTGAAATTGCCCCTGCAGCGGCTTGAGACGGGGCAGGGGGGTGCGGCTGCTGTCCGGTACAAGGTCGATGTGAACGGGCATCGGTTTGAGAAGCTTCGGGTCGATGTTCCGCTCAATGGGAGGTACGGGCGGGTTTTGGACAGCATGGTAGCTTTCGAAAAGTATCTTGCCGGCTATCGCCGATTTCCTTGCCTTGGGTTGGGCCTGGCCGGCCGGGACTCCGGTGAGGAGTGAAAGCAAAAGCCCGATTGTCAGAATCTGTTTCATGGGAGCCTGTCGGATTTGATGCATGTCTTTATTCGACTTGCCGGGTGTCCTTCATCTGGAGGGCGTCCCTCATACCGGATTGTCCCGGTTCCCCGGCGGACTGCAGGCACGCTTCCCATTCGTGCGAAGCGGTTGAGGAGTCGTGCCGTGCTGAACAAAAATACACAAAAATGGATAAATCCGTCCAACTTGGCCGCTTTTTTGTCGGGCCCCGTATCCGGAGGAGTGCAAAGATAAAGCAAAACCCCGTCGAACGTATGTTCAACGGGGTTTCAGTGCCCAGGACAGGAATCGAACCTGCACGCCTTGCGGCACACGCACCTGAAACGTGCGCGTCTACCTATTCCGCCACCTGGGCCTTTCGGTTTTGTGGTTGCAAAGGTAATGCTTTATTCCGTATCTGCAAATTTTTTCGCCGAAAAAAATTACTTGCTGATGAACTTGTACTGGAATACAAGCAGATAGACTGCGGCCAACGAGATGTATACATCCGCCAGATTGAAAATCGCCCCGAAGAAGTAGTTGTTGCTGTCGACCAGGAAGCGCAGAAATCCCGGGCAGCTGTTCCACTGGAAGAGCGGGAAGTAGAACATGTCGACCACCTTGCCCATCATCAGCCCGGCGTAGTGGCCGCCGAAGTGGGCCACCGTCCAGGGGGTCGATTCCGAGAAAATCAACCCGTAGAAGGCGCTGTCGATGATGTTGCCCACGGCGCCGGCCAGAATCAGCGCCAGTCCGACGAGCACCCCCTTGGGGGTGTTCTCCCGCTTGGAGAGGCGCCAGATGAGCCACCCCACCAGACACGACAGGGCAATGCGGAAGATGCCCAGCAGCAGTTTTCCCCAGTCGAAGGCCCCCGACGAGGCAATGTGCATGCCGTAGGCCGCACCCTTGTTCTCGATGAAGCGCAGCTGGAACCAGTCCGGGAATACGATGATGGCTTCGTCGAGCTGCATGTGGGTCTTGACCCAGATTTTGAGTGCCTGGTCGGCAACCAGCAACACTATTATTAATAAGGTGAGGTTTTTCAGCTTCATGGTGCCTCGTTTTAGAATTTGGTGCAAATGTAGTGAAAAATCTCTTTTTTGCCGGGTTCCGTAGATTTTTTGAGCCGCTTTTCTTTTTTTTGCAAAAAAAAACATATCTTTGAAAATCTAAATTTCCGCAAAATTATGAAGAAAACGTTACTTCTTTTCAGTGCTTTGGCGCTGTTCGCTTGTGCGAATGACCCGACGGAGGAGGCCTCGGGGGGCGTTTCGTCCAGCAACCAGGCCGTTATCGTGGGCTCGTCAGAGCATGCGGTTGTCGGCCGTATCAATCTGAAAGTCACTCCGGAGATTGCCGACGCCATCGAGGCTGTCGCCAAGACCCGCGGTCCGCAAACCCGCACGGGAGTCGATGATATCGACCTTATCTTCAACGAAATCGGCGTGGAGCATCTCGAGCGCATCTTCCCCTACAGCGAGCGTTATGAGGAGCGTCACCGTCAGTACGGTCTGCACCAGTGGTATACGGTTTCCTTCGATACGGAGGCCCAACTCGCCGAGGTGGCTCAGCGCCTGAGCCTCTGCCCCGAGGTTTCGGTCGTTGAGTACAACTACCGGACCCGTGCCCTGAAGGAGGGTCCGGCCGTCCCCTTCAACAAGGCGGAACTTGCACCCGAGGCCGCTCAGACGCGTGTCAGCATGATGCCGATGAACGACCCCAAGCTGGAGCATCAGTGGCATTACGACAATACGGGCCCGACGACCACCTTCCCCAGGAAGAGCGAGGGTGCCGATGTCAATGCCTTTGATGCATGGAATCTCTGCACGGGTGACGGCGCCGCAACGGATATCATCGTAGCGGTGATTGACGAGCCGGTGCAGTATACGCACCCCGACCTGGAGGCCAACATGTGGACCAACCCCAATACGTCGGAGAATGCGCCTCACGGATACAACTTCTGGAACCAGTCCGGAGAGCTTGACTGGAAGAGCTCCTCCTACTCGCCGCAGTACGGTTACGAGTATTCCGACCACGGTTCGCACGTAGCCGGTACGATTGCCGCAGTCAACAACAACGGAATCGGCGTGTGCGGTATTGCCGGCGGCAGCGGCAACGGTGGCAGCGTGAAAATCATGTCGTGCCAGACGATGGGCCATTCGAACACCAACATCAACTACAACGCCCCGCAGCAGGCCTTTACCTGGGCTGCCGACCACGGAGCCGTCATCGCCCAGAACAGCTGGGGATACTCCGATTCGATGACCGGCGGCGAGTTATCCGAGGATGTATGGAATTCATCGTATGGCTCTCTGCGTTCGGCAATCAACTACTTCATCTTGACGGCCGGTACGGACAATCCCAACTCGCCGATTTCGGGCGGTCTGGTGATTTTCGCAGCCGGCAACTCGGGTGATGTCAACGGCGATGTTAAGACGTGGCCCGCAGCCTACGCTCCGGTGATTGCCGTCAGCTCGATGAGTTGGGACTTCTGCCCCGCCTACTATACCAACTACGGTACGTGGAGCGACATTACGGCTCCGGGTGGTGATGCCTACGACGCTCCCTCCGGCGGCAAGTATTATGCGGATGCACAGGTGCTGAGCACCATTCTTCAGGATGCATCGATGAACTTCCGGGATGGTCGTACCGGTGACGGTACGGGCTACATGCAGGGTACCTCGATGGCTTGCCCCCACGTATCGGGTGTTGCAGCACTTGGTCTGGTCTATGCATCGAAGATTGGCAAGAAGTTCACGGCCGAGGAGTACACCGCTCTGCTGCTCTCCTCTACCAACGACATCAATCCCTACCTGACCGGCGTGAAGAGCCATCCTGCGGGAAATATCACGCTCTCGGACTACCAGTACAAGATGGGCCGCGGTTATGTGGATGCCTACAAGCTGCTGCTCGCCATCAAGGGTACGCCTGTTCTGCAGGTTGCTCCGGGCGTCGAGACGAGTGTCGATCTGGTTCGCTACTTCGGCGGCCCCTCGGGACGTCTTACCGTCTCGGGTCTCGAAATCAGCTCGACGGATCGCCAGAAGCTTGGCATGACCAAGCTCCCGACGGTTGCCAATGGCATTATGAAGCTGACCTGCCAGAATGTTGGTTCGGGCATGTGCACCATTACGGCTACGATGGGCGGCATGACCGTCAAGCGTGAGTTCGCCATCCTCTCGCGTGAGATGGCTGACAATGGCGGCTGGCTCTGATTTGGCTTCTACCTAGCAACGTACCGGCGCCCGATGAGGGCGCCGGTTTTTTTGTGTCCATGCACCTCAATCGGCACTTCCCCCCTCCAGCCGGTTCTTTCCCCCTCCAGCCGGCTCTTTTGAGGCGCTCCTGGCCTTCTTTTGACCCTCTCCCGGTCTTTTGTGGCCTTTCCGTGCCCTCTCCGTGCTCCCTCCTTGCTCTCTCCGTGCTTCCTCCTTGCCCTTTCCGTGCCCTTTCCTTGCTCTCCCTTGCTCTCTCCTTGCTCTCTCCGTGTCTTCTCCGTGCTCTTTCCTTGCCCTTTCCTTGCTTCCTCCTTGCTCTCTCCGTGTCCTTTCCATGACCTCCTCCCGATTCCTTTGAAGGGTGGCAAACCTCCTCCGCGGGCCTCCGGCGTGATGCATGCGCCCGTGTCGTCGATATATCGGCAGTCGTTCTTCTTTTTCCGGAGCCCCGTCAATGCGGTTTTCCTTGGTCCGCTCTTCCGGTATCGATGCGCGGCGAAGAACCGAGCCCGTCTTTTTCCGCTCGGGCCCGACTTCCTCATATCGGCCTGCCGCCTCGTTTTTGTCAGTCCGAGCATGCTGTTTTATCCATATACATAGGTATTTTGGGCTAAAAATGCCAAAATGATGTTTTTTTGATGAAAAAAAGAGCAAAATGCTTGCAGATTCAAAAAAAGTCCCTACCTTTGCATCCGCATTTGAGAAATAACGGTTCTTACAAAGTCTGAAGGTTGCGAAAAGGAACTCCTGAAAGGAACCTTACGGCAGAGGCTGAAAATCGAAAATGCAAAGTTCTTGAAAAAATATTTGCAGGATTAAAAAAGATGACTTATCTTTGCAGTCCTTTCACACCACAAATGTGAAGTATTTTTCAACTGGTTCTTTGAATTACTGGTTTGTTTGAGAGCAAAGAAATGTAGTATTTATCTGTCAATTTCCTTTAAACGGAAAGCGAAGCAGTCAGGACTCTAACGATACATTAATTTTTTACAATGGAGAGTTTGATCCTGGCTCAGGATGAACGCTAGCGGCAGGCTTAACACATGCAAGTCGAGGGGCAGCGAGATTGAAGCTTGCTTCAA